>DASSPC010000209.1:0-9625 GCA_035699865.1 Oryzihumus sp.
GCCGCCGACCCCCACCGGCCTGCCGACCGCGATCGAGCCGCTGGCCACGGACGTCACGAACAACTCCTGCGACGGCAGGGCCAAGCCCGGCACCGTCGCCCTCGGCAACCTGCTCAAGAAGACCTACCCGACCAGCTCCTACGGCACGGTGCGCGCCTGCGGTGCCGACTCGATCGGCCGCACCGAGCACTACGACGGCCGGGCGCTGGACTGGATGGTCAGCGTCCGCAACACGACCCAGCGGGCCGAGGCCGACGCGGTGCTGGGCTGGCTGTTCGCCACGCGCAACGGCGTCACCTTCGCCAACGCCCGCCGGCTCGGCGTCATGTACGTCATCTGGAACAACCGGATCTGGGGCACGTGGAGCCAGACGTGGGAGCCCTACAGCAGCTGCGCCTCCACGCCTCAGGTCAGCATGGACAGCACCTGCCACAGGAACCACATCCACTTCTCCCTGTCCTGGGCCGGCGCCATGCAGCGCACGTCGTACTGGACCAAGAGGGTTGCCGCGACCGACTACGGCCCGTGCCGCAACGCCGACCTGAACTGGGCCTCGCCGTACGCCGGCTTCAACGGCACGCCCTGCCCCCGGATCGGCACCGTGACCGCGCCGACCGGGGCCACGACCCTGACCCGGCAGCTCGTGAGCTACTCGGGCATGTACCTGCGCAGCGCGTCGACCGGCCCCGCAGTCACGGCCCTGCAGCAGATGGTCGGCGTCACCGCCGACGGCGGGTTCGGCGCCCAGACCGCGACCGCCCTCATGAACTGGCAGCGGGCGCACGGGGTCACCGCCACCGGAGTCGCCGACCAGGCGACCTGGCGGGCCGCGATGATCTCCCGCGGCGTCACCCCGGCAGCGGTGGCGACCACGCCCGGCTTCACGGCGGACGGCTCGGCCGACCTGCTCGCCCGCACCGGCGACGGGCACCTGCTGCTGCTTCCCGGCGACGGCCGCGGCGGGCTGACCGGCACCTCGACGTTCCTCGGGACGGGGTGGAACATGTTCGACACCGTGCTGTCACCCGGCGACCTCACCAACGACGGGCACAACGACCTCATCGCCCGCACCCCTGCCGGCGTGCTCTACCTCTATCGCGGCAACGGGCAGGGCGGCTGGATCGGTGGCGGCACGAGGATCGGCACCGGCTGGAACATGTTCAGCCAGCTCATGGCCGGCGGCGACTTCACCGGCGACGGCCACCCCGACGTGCTGGGCCGCAGGGCCAGCGGGGAGCTCTACCTCTACCCCGGCAACGGGCGCGGCGGGCTGTCCGCCGGCCGCAAGATCGGGCTGAGCGGCTGGCAGGCGTTCGACACGGTGGTCGCCGCGCGCGACGTCACCGGGGACGGCAAGGCCGACCTGCTGGCGCGCAAGCCCACCGGGCAGCTCTACCTCTATGCCGGCAACGGCGACGGCACCCTCAAGGCCGGCACGGTGGTCGCCAGCGGATGGGACACCACCACCACGCTGCTGTCCGCCGGTGACGTCACCGGCGACCGCCGGGCCGACCTGCTCGCCCGGAGCACGGACGGCACCCTCACGGTGCTGCCCGGCAACGGCAACGGCACCTTCGGCCAGGGCTACCCGCTGTCCACGGGCTGGGGGGCCTACACGGCCACGGTGGGCGTCGGCTGACCCCGCTCCCCGGGCGGGACGAGCACGCACCACGCAAACCCGCGTAGTACTTGTGGGTGAGGTGGGCCGACCGGCACGGGCAGACGCTCGGACTGCGGGGGCCGGTCGCGACGAAGGAGCGCGGGATGAGCGAGGTCACGAAGAGCCCCCAGGGCCAGCCCGACGCTGACGCCGAGCGCCTGCAGAACCTGGGCTACACGCAGGAGCTCTCGCGGGTGCTGAGCCTGTTCGACAACTTCAGCGTCGCGTTCTCCTACCTCTCGCCGATGGTCGGCGTGTACTCCCTGTTCGTCCTCGGGCTGGGCTCCGCCGGGCCGCGCTACCTGTGGCTGATGCCGCTGGTCGTGCTCGGGATGCTCATGGTGGCGCTCGTGTTCGGCGAGCTCGGCAGCCACTACCCGGTGGCCGGGGCGATCTACCAGTACGGCAAGTACTCGGTCAGCGCGGGATACGGGTGGTGGGTCGGCTGGCTCTACGGCATGGCGCTGCTCGTGACCGTGGCCAGCGTCGACACCGGCGTGGTGGGCTACGTGACGGCTCTGTCGGACCAGTGGTTCGGCACGAAGATGGACCCGACGAACAGCACGACGATCCTGGTCATCACCATTGTCCTGATCCTGATCCAGACCACGATGAACGCCGTCGGCGCCAAGCTGATGAGCCGCGTGACGGCGCTGGGTGTCTACGTCGAGACGATCGGCACGTTCGGGGTCGCCATCGCCCTGGCCGTCGTCGGCTTCCACCACGGGTTCGGCTTCCTGTTCGACACCGCCGGCGCGCAGTACGCCGCGACCAACCCGCTCGGCATGAACTTCCACGGCAACTGGCTGACCGGCGCCGCCCTCGTGGCGATCCTCGCCCACGTCTACATCTTCTACGGCTTCGAGTCCGCCGGTGACATCGCCGAGGAGACCAAGGACGCCTCCCGCCAGGTGCCGCGCGCGATGCGCTCGGCCCTCGTCTACGGCGGCGTCGCCTCGTTCGTCCTGGTCGCCGGGCTCATCCTGGCCACCCCGAGCAGCGCCAAGGGGTATGCCGCGGTGTTCAGCGGCGGTGGCGTCCCCGGCATCCTCAGCGAGCTGCCGCAGTGGCTGCAGGACTTCTTCCTCGTGATGGTCATCATCGCGTTCTTCTCCTGCGGCACGGCGGTGCAGGGGGCCGGCGCCCGGCTGGCGTTCTCCTTCGCCCGCGACGGCGCGGTGCCGGCCCACAAGTGGGTGGGCCACATCTCCCCGCGCTTCCACACGCCGGTCAACGCGATCATCATCGGTGCCATCGTCCCGATCGCGTTCTCCCTGATGGTCAACATCAACCCGTCCTCGGACGTGAAGATCCTGTGGTTCACCTATCCCAAGGGGATCAACGCCCTCTTCGTGCTCGTGTCGTTCGGCGTCTCCGGCATCTACCTGTCGTTCATGCTGACCGTCATCGGGTCGATGATCGCCCGGGCCAGGGGGTGGGTCCCCGAGGGCGCGTTCCGGCTCGGGCGGTGGGGCTGGCTGGTGAGCTGGCTGGCGCTGGCCTACCTGGTGGTGATGCTCATCAACATCGTGGCGCCGACGGGGCTGTCGAGCCCACGGGCGTTCTTCAACTACGACTGGATCACGTTCGTGGTCATGGTGGGGATCGCCCTGGTCGGTGGCATCTACTTCGTCATCGCCCGGCCCGACCGCGCGCTCAAGGCGCACCTGCACGACGAGCTCGAGCCAACCGCCGCCGAGCGCGAGTAGCCACCCCACGACCGGACGCACCAAACGGCCCGTTCCACGGCCCTCCAGGGCCTGGAACGGGCCGTTTGGTGGGTTCGGTAGGAGGAAGAGGCGCAGGCCGGTATGCCGTGTGCCTGTCAGAGCGCCTCGAAGCCGGTGAGGTGGATGACCGCCTCGCCGAGCTCGTCCGAGGCGGCGAGGTCGACCTCGGCGGTGATCCCCCAGTCGTGGTCGCCCTCGGGGTCGTCGATGACCTGGCGGACCAGCCAGCGCCCGGGCTGTTCCTCCACCTGGAACATCTTCGGCCCGCGGGCGTCGCCGTCCGTGCCGATCGAGTCGTGCTCGGCGTAGTAGGCCTCCAGCGCCTCCTGCCACCGGTCGGCGTCCCAGCCCGAGCCGGCGTCCAGCTCGCCCAGGTCGATCCACCGGCGCAGCGCCGCCAGCTCCACCCGCCGGAACATCGCGTTGCGCACGAGCACCCGAAACGCCCTGTGGTTCTTGGTGATCGGGCGCGGCTGGTCGCCGACCTCGCCCGGGCGCGGGGCCTGGCCCGGCTCCAGCGACCCGTCGGTCAGCTGCTCCCACTCGTCGAGCAGGCTGGAGTCGGTCTGGCGCACCGTCTCCCCCAGCCACTCGATCAGGTCGGCCAGCTCCTCGGTCTTGAGGCTGTCCGGCACCGTCTGGCGCAGCGCCTTGTAGGCGTCGCTGAGGTAGCGCAGCACGGACCCCTCGGAGCGGGCCAGGCCGTAGTAGCCGACCAGCTCGGTGAAGGTCATCGCCCGCTCGAACATGTCGCGCACCACCGACTTCGGCGACAGCGCGTCCTCGGGGACCCACGGGTGACCCTTGCGGTACGTCGCCAGCGCCGACTCCAGCAGCTCGGCCAGCGGCTTGGGCCAGGTGACCTCGTCGAGCAGCTCGAGGCGCTCGTCGTACTCGATGCCCTCGGCCTTCATCTCCGCCACCGCCTCGCCACGGGCCTTGAACTGCTGGGCGAGCAGCACCTGGCGCGGGTCGTCGAGCGTGGCCTCGACCACCGAGACCACGTCCAGGGCGAACGTCGGCGAGTCCTGGTCGAGCAGCTCGAACGCGGCCAGGGCGAAGGTGGACAGCGGCTGGTTGAGCGCGAAGTTGGCCTGCAGGTCCACGGTCAGGCGCGCGGTGCGCCCGGTCTCGTCGGGCGGGTCGATCCGCTCGACGACCCCGGCGGTGAGGAGCGCGCGATACATCTGGATGGCCCGGCGGGCCAGGCGCGCCTGGGCGGGCCGCTCCTCGTGGTTGTCCCGGACCAGCTTGCGCATGGCGTCGAACGGGTCGCCGGGGCGGGTGATGACGTTGAGCAGCATCGAGTGGCTGACCCGCATGCGCGAGACGAGCGCCTCGGGGTCGGCGGCGACGAGCCGGTCGAAGGTCTGCTCGCTCCAGGTGACCGTCCCCTCCGGGGGCTTCTTGCGCTGGACCTTGCGCCGCTTCTTGGGGTCGTCGCCGGCCTTGGCCAGGGCGCGCTCGTTCTCGATGACGTGGTCGGGCGCCTGGACCACCACGGTGCCCGAGGTGTCGTAGCCGGCGCGGCCGGCCCGCCCCGCGATCTGGTGGAACTCCCGGGCCTTGAGCACCCGCTGGCGGGACCCGTCGAACTTGGTCAGGCCGGTCAGGACGACGGTGCGGATCGGCACGTTGATCCCCACGCCGAGGGTGTCCGTGCCGCAGATGACCTTCAAGAGGCCAAGCTGCGCCAGTTGCTCGACGAGGCGGCGGTACTTGGGCAGCATCCCCGCGTGGTGGACCCCGATCCCGTGGCGCACCAGGCGGGAGAGGGTCTTGCCGAAGCCCGCGGCGAAGCGGAACCCGCCGATGAGCTCGGCGATGCGGTCCTTCTCCTCGCGCGTGCACACGTTGAGGCTGAGCAGCGACTGGGCGCGTTCGAGCGCGGCCGCCTGGGTGAAGTGGACGACGTAGACCGGTGCCTGGTGGGTGGTGAGCAGCTCCTCCAGCGTCTCGTGCAGCGGGGTCAGCACGTAGCTGAACGACAGCGGCACGGGGCGCTCGGTGTTGGTGACCAGCGCGGTCGGACGCCCGGTGCGGTGGGTGAGGTCGTCCTGGAAGCGCGAGACGTCGCCCAGGGTCGCCGACATGAGCAGGAACTGTGCCTGCGGCAGCTCCAGCAGCGGCACCTGCCAGGCCCAGCCCCGGTCGGGCTCGGAGTAGAAGTGGAACTCGTCCATGACGACCTGGCCGATGTCGGCGTGCGACCCCTCGCGCAGCGCGATGTTGGCCAGCACCTCGGCGGTGCAGCAGATGACCGGCGCCTGGGAGTTGACGCTGGCGTCGCCGGTGAGCATGCCGACGTTGGCCGCGCCGAACACCTCGCACAGCGCGAAGAACTTCTCCGACACCAGCGCCTTGATCGGTGCGGTGTAGAACGTGCGCTGCCCCTGGGCCAGGGCGGCGAAGTGGGCGCCGGTGGCGACCAGGCTCTTGCCCGAGCCGGTCGGCGTGGCCAGCACGACGTTGGCGCCGCTGACCAGCTCGATGAGCGCGTCCTGCTGCGCCGGGTAGAGCTCGAGGCCCTGCTCGCCGGCCCAGTCGACGAACGCGTCGAAGAGGGCGTCGGGCTCGGGCGGGGTCGGGATCCGGTCGGTGAGGCTCATGAGGCCCCCATCGTCGCGGTTCGGCGGCGCAGAACACCAATCGGTATGCCGCGCGGCCGGGCCCGGGACCAAAGGTCAATTTCGTGCCAATTCCGGACAATGCGGCCCGAGTCGTATTTGACTGAATGACATGACTGTCGGCAAAGGCGGGGTCAAGAAAGGGGATTGAATTCCCCGAACTATTCCACCTCTCTTTCCAAACCTGGGTCAGGACTCGTCCAACCACGTCATTTGGAGGAGGCGCGCGGACCTAGCGTCCTGATCAATCGCGGACCTCCCCGCGGGGTCACCCGTCCCAGGAAGGGGCACCCCCATGCTCGCTCGACTCGTCAAGCTCCAGCTCGCCCTGCAGTCCGACCGTGGCGCCACCGCCGTCGAGTACGGCCTGATGGTCGCGCTCATCGCCATCGTCATCATCGGCGCCGTCACCCTGCTCGGCGGCAACCTCTCCAGCCTGTTCGGCACTGCCGCCTCGAAGGTCACCCCCGCCGCGGCCTGACCCCTGGACGTGTGGCGCACGTCCCCCGGCCGGTCGTCAACCCCCTGCCGGCGACCCGACCGGGGGCTGCGCCGTCCAATTGCCCGACAGAGCCAATATCGGGCGCAATTGTCCAGATTGTCAACAGCAATCTCATAGCGAAACGAAATACCCCCTGCCGGCTCCGAAGAATGTCCCGGGAATTCACTTCCCGTCGACATTTCCTGCGGTCCTTCCCGGTCGGGGAATTCCCTGGAGGAGGTGCCCGTGGCCCGTCGACTGGTCGTCGTGCTGGCCGCTGTCGTCGCCGCCCTCGTGGGCTTCGTGGCGGTGGTCCTCTACGCACGGGGCGCCGACCAGCGCGCCCTCGCCGGGCAGAGCACCACCGAGGTCTACGTCGCCCAGCAGGTCGTCCCGGCCGGCACCACGGCCGCCGACGCGGTCACCCGGGGCCTGATCACCCGCACCCGGGTCATGACCGGCGGCGTCCCGGCCGGGGCGCTGCAGACCGTCGACGACCGGACCCGCCCGCTCGTCGCCACGACCGACATCGCCGCCGGGGAGTTCGTCCTGGCGAGCCGCTTCGGCGCGATGCCGCTGGCGCAGAAGGCGATCGCCGTGCCCGCCGGGCAGGTGGCGGTCGCGGTGCAGCTGGCCGACCCGGCCAAGGTCGCCACGTTCCTCACCCCCGGCTCCCACGTGGTCCTCTACGACTCCTACGAACCCTCCTCCGGCCAGCGGGCGACGCGGGTGCTGCTGCCCGACGTGCTCGTCATCGCCGTCGGCGCCAACGTGCTCGCCCCGGGCAGCACCGCGCCGCCCGGTGCCGCCTCCGGGCCGGTCCCCCTCACCGTCGCCGTACCCCCCGCCTCCGCGCTGCGGCTCGTCCACGCCGTGCAGACCGGCACCCTGTATGCCGGGCTGCTGGGCGTCGACAGCCGCATCGACACCCGCGCCGAGGTCGACAACGCCACGCTCTTCCCCCGCTGACCAGGAGCGCGCCACATGACCATCCTCTGGAGCACCGACCCCTCCGCCGCCCAGACCTACCACTACGCCATCGGGGGCCAGATCCAGTCCGCCGACTCCGCCCAGGCCGTCTGGCGTGAGCTGGCCGCCCAGGAGCTGCTCGTCGTGGCCGGGCCCGACGTCGACCTGCAGGCCGTGTGCGAGCTGGCCGAGCGGGTCCGGGTCGAGAGGCCCGAGGCCGGGGTGCTGCTGCTGCGTCGCCGCCTCGAGGTCCCGGTGCTCGCCCAGGCGCTGCGCTCCGGCATCCGTGAGGTCCTCGTCGCCGATGACCTCAGCGCCCTGTCCCTGGCCTGTACCCGCAGCCTGGAGATCTCCCGCCGGATGGCGGGCGCCGGCGCGGCCCAGGACCGCACGGGCACGATCGTGACCGTGTTCGCGGCCAAGGGCGGCTGCGGCAAGACGACGATCGCGACCAACCTGAGCGCCCACCTCGCCTCGCTGGGCAAGCGGGTCCTCATCGTCGACCTCGACCTGGCCTTCGGCGACGTGGCCATCAGCCTCCAGCTCGACCCGGAGCACTCGGCTGCCGACCTCATCGCGATGACGGGGCACCTCGACGCCCACGGCGTCGCCTCCGTCGTCACCCGCCACGACAGCGGCCTGGAGGCCGTCTGCGCCCCGAGCAGCCCGGCGGACGCCGACCGGATCAGCGGAGCCACGATCAGCGAGCTGCTGCAGGTCGCCCGCCGCGTCTACGACTACGTCGTCGTCGACACGCCACCGGCGTTCACCGAGCACACGCTCGCCGCCTTCGACATCGGTGACATCGCGATCCTGCTGGCCACCCCGGACATCCCGGCGGTCAAGAACCTGCGGCTCGCCCTGAACACCCTTGACCTGCTCGGCCACCCGCAGGACTCACGGGTGGTGGTGCTCAACCGCGCCGACGCCAAGGTGGGCCTGCACCTGCCCGACGTGGTGAAGGCCATCCGTGCACGCATCGCCGCCTCGCTGCCGAGCAGCTCCGCCGTCCCCGCGTCGATCAACCGCGGCGTGCCGATCGTCCTGGACGAGCCGAAGCACGAGTTCAGCACGGCCCTGCGCTCGCTGGCCGAGCACCACGTCCTGACTCGCACGCCGATCGCCCCGGTCGGCCCGCACCCCGAGCTCGAGTTCCCGATGCCGCGGCGCCGCGACCTGCGCAAGCGGCGCCGCCAGGTCACCCCGTGAACCTCGCCGCGCGCCTCGAGCAGAGCCGGCCCACCCTCCCCGCACCGACGGGGTCGGGCGCGCCTGCCGGCGGCGCCCACCAGCACGTCGTGCCGCTGCCGGTGCGGGACCCCTTTGCCGGGGTGAAGGCCGGCGTCCACCGGGGGCTGATGGACACCCTCGGGCCCAAGCTCTACGACCCCCACCTCGAGCAGGCCGAGCTCGACGTGCTGGTGCGCCACACCCTGCAGACGGTCCTGGACGCCGAGCAGACGCCGCTGTCGGCGGCCGACCGCACCCGGATCGCCCAGGAGGTCACCGACGAGATCCTCGGCCACGGGCCGCTGGAGCCGCTGCTGCGTGACGGCGAGATCACCGAGATCATGGTCAACGGCCCCGAGAGCATCTTCGTGGAACGCTCCGGGCACATCCACGCCGTCGAGGCCCGGTTCGCCGACGACGTCCACCTGCGCCGGACCATCGACAAGATCGTCGGTCGCATCGGCCGCCGCGTCGACGAGTCCAGCCCCATGGTCGACGCCCGCCTGGCCGACGGGTCCCGCGTCAACGCGGTGATCGCCCCGATCGCCCTGGACGGCAGCCTGCTGACCATCCGCAAGTTCTCCCCCGACCCGTTCACGGACCAGGACCTCATCGCCTTCGGGACGTTCACCCCGCAGGTGCGTGACTTCCTCGAGGCGTGCGTCCGCGGCCGGCGCAACATCGTCATCAGCGGCGGCACCGGCTCGGGCAAGACGACGCTGCTCAACGTGATCTCCGGCTTCATCCCCGACGACGAGCGCATCCTGACCATCGAGGACGCGGCCGAGCTGCAGCTGCGGCAGCGCCACGTGCTGCGGATGGAGTCCCGGCCGGCCAACGCCGAGGGACGCGGGCAGGTGAGCATCCGCGACCTGGTGCGCAACGCCCTGCGCATGCGCCCCGACCGGATCGTCGTCGGCGAGGTCCG
>DASSPC010000210.1:0-2130 GCA_035699865.1 Oryzihumus sp.
GTAGACCGGGGCGATCGGGAGGTCGGACTCGCTGCGCGCGGACGGGGTCTCTGCCATGGGCGTGAGCCTAGTGTTCACCGGCCCGCGGCCGAACCGCCGGTGGCCGATCTCACGCGGCCTCAGCCGCGCCGGGCGTCCATCGCGTTGAGCGCGGCGACCAGCGCCGGGCCGGCGTAGATGTAGCCGGAGTAGACCTGCAGCAGGCTCGCCCCGGCGTCGAGCATCGCGGCGCCGTCGGCGGCGGTCATGATGCCGCCCACCCCGATGACCGGCAGGTCGGTGTGCCGGGTGATGTAGCCGACGACCTCGCGGGCGCGGGCCGTCAGCGGGGCCCCGGACAGCCCGCCGGCCTCCCGGGCGAGGTGGATGTCGCGCAGCGCCACCCCGTCGCGGCCGAGCGTGGTGTTGGTGGCGATGACCGCCCGGACGCCGGTGTCGGTGCACACCTGCAGCGCCTCGTCGATGGCGCCGTCGGTCAGGTCGGGGGCGACCTTGACGAACACGGGGGTCGGGTCCTGGCCGCGGGCTGCCGCGAGCGCGGCCGCCTCGGCGGTGATCGCGGTGAGCAGCTCGCGCAGCGGCCCGGCGTCCTGCAGCGAGCGCAGCCCGGGGGTGTTGGGGCTGGAGACGTTGACCGCGACGTAGTCGGCCAGCCCGTCCAGCGCCCGCAGCGACGTCAGGTAGTCCTCGGTCGCCTCCTCCAGCGGGGTCACCTTGGTCTTGCCCAGCGACACCCCGATCGGTATGCCGGCCGGCCCGGCCGCGCGCAGCCGCGCCGCGAGCGCCGCCGCCCCCTCGTTGTTGAAGCCCATCCGGTTGACGATGGCCCGGGAGGTCTTGAGCCGGAACAGGCGCGGCCGGTCGTTGCCGGGCTGGGCGTGGGCGGTGACGGTGCCGAGCTCGGCGTGGCCGAAGCCCATCGACCCCCACGCCTTGACCCCGACCCCGTTCTTGTCGACCCCGGCGGCCAGGCCGACGACCCCGGGGAAGGTGATGCCGGCGACGGTGCGCGGGCGGCGCGCTCCCCCGGTCAGCAGCCGGAGCGCGCGCAGAGCCGCCGGGTGCTCGCCGAGCCGCTCGACCGCGTCGAGGGTGGCGTGGTGGGCGGTCTCGGCGTCGCCGCCGCCGAGGCGGAACAGCCCCGGCCGCAGCAGGTGCCGGTAGCCGAGGTCCATCACTGCCGCGCGCGCCGAGTCCATGGCCGCGACCCTAGCGAGCGCCGCCCCGCCCCACTGAACACGGCTTCACCCGCGTTTCGTGCGCTCGACCGGGCCGAAACGCGGGCCGAGCCGTGTCCGGTCGGGAGGATGGCCGATCGGGGGGCCAAGGGCGCGGTCTCGCGGGACCTCCGGCTCGGGTCCGGGCGGCCGCCGGCGGCAGGCTGGCGTGATGGGCAGCGTCCGTCAGGCTCTGGTCGAGCGCATCGGCAAGTGGTCCCCCGCGCGGTACCCGGAGACGCCATGGCAACGGGCGGACCTGCGGATGCCGGTCCTCCTGTGGCGGCTGGGGCTGGGCCGGTTGGCCGGTCCCCTCATGCTGCTGACGGTGACCGGCCGCTCCAGTGGCCTGCCGCGGCGCACACCGGTCACGGCACACCTCGTCGGTGGCCGGACGTACCTCTGGTGCCCGTATGGCGGCCGTTCCCAGTGGTACCGCAACCTCCTGGCGCACCCGGTCGCGACGGTGCAGTCACGCCACGGCACCCAGGTGGTGCGCGCGGTGCCCATCGAGGACGGGGACGAGGCCGTCGAGGTTGTGGCCGAGCTGCGTCGCTTCAACCCGCCCTGGCTGCAGCGCTACCTCGAGGCCGAGGGCATTGCCGACACCCCGGAAGACATCGCCGCCGGCCAGGCGCGGCTGCACATCCGGCGCCTGGAACCCACCCAGGCGGAGGGCCCGCCGGCGCTCAAGGCAGACCTGGCCTGGCTCTGGCTCCTCCCGGTGGTCCTGGCGGCACTCAGCGCCGCCAGGCGACTGCGACCGGCTCGGCAGTAACCGTCCCAGCCTGCTCGACTCCGGCTGGGGGGGTCGGGCCGACCAGGAGTGCCCGTCGGGCTCAGGTCAGGTCGGTGCGGCCGGACTCCTTGAGCCGGTCCACCAGGGCCTTGACCTCCTGCGCGCGGGCGCGGG
>DASSPC010000211.1:0-12055 GCA_035699865.1 Oryzihumus sp.
GGGTGGTTTCAGCGTCACTCTAGCCCGCGCGATACCGGCGCGAACCGTGGTGAGGGCCACAGCCACGGCTGCTGTCCGCAGCCACGGCGGCTGCCTAGTCTGGCGGGCATGTCAGCCCTCCCGACGCACCTGTTCACGGCCATCGACCATGTCGGCGTGGCCGTCCCCGACCTTGACGAGGCCATCGCGTTCTACCGCGACACCTACGGGATGGCGCTGGCCCACGAGGAGGTCAACGAGGAGCAGGGGGTGCGCGAGGCGATGATGGCCGTGGGTGAGTCCGGCTCCTGCATCCAGCTCCTCGCGCCGCTCTCCCCCGCGTCGACGATCGCCAAGTTCCTCGAGCGTTCCGGCCCGGGCATGCAGCAGCTCGCCTACCGGGTCGAGGACATCGACGCCGTATGCCGGGTGCTCCGGGAGCGCGGGCTGCGGCTGCTCTACGACGTGCCCAAGCGGGGGACGTCGAACAGCCGGGTCAACTTCATCCACCCCAAGGACGCCGGCGGCATCCTCGTCGAGCTCGTCGAGCCCGCGACGGGCTCCGGGCACTGACCCAGCGCGGAGTCAGGTCCGGCCGACGTTCATCGTGCCGCGGTGGCGGTCCTGCGGCTGCTCGCCGACCGTGCCCGTCGGGAGCCCGGCCGCGGTGAGCACGACCAGGGCGGAGGTCCAGGCCAGCGGCGCCGGCCCGGCGGGTGCGCCACTGCCCAGCACCTTCTCGGGCAGGCTCCCCCAGGACGTGCGGTGTGTCTGCAGCCAGTCCATCCAGTGCTCGGCCAGCCGGGTGCGCCCGCTCATGGCCGCGGTGTAGGCCACCAACGAGGTCTCCGGCGTCCACGAGATCCCGTCCAGCCTCCACGCCGTGCCGGGCGCCAGCCCCCCGGCCGGTCGCAGGGCCTGGTCCTGGTAGTCGTTCCACCGGCGCTGCACGGCGGGCGTCGCGGTGGCGGTGAACGGTGGCATGAGGAAGCACACCGCGGCGTCGAGGCCGCCGTACTGCCCGAAGCGCTCGAAGCGGCCGCCGAAACGCCACGTGAGCGCGGCCGCCAGCCGGTCCGCCGCCGTGCCCGAGCGCTGCGCGGCCGCGGTCTCCCCCAGGGAGGCGTAGAGACGCTGGCTGGCCCGCAGACCCGCCAGCAGCGGCGCAACCGTGCCCAGGGAGGTGCGCGACACCGGCACCTCCCAGTAGTCCGGCGAGGGCGACGGCAGACGTCGGCCGTCGTCGGTGGCTGCCAGGACGAAGCGGGTCGAGTCATCCAGCAGCGGTCGCAGCGACTCGGCGGTGGCGGACCGCCCGCTGACCCGGGACACCTGCTCCAGGGACCACAGGGCCCAGCCCGCACCGTCGGACTGCCGCAGCCGCTGGTCCGGCGGACCGCTGCCGTCGAGTCGGTAGCGCGCCTGGAAGCCGCCGTCCCGCAGCCGCACGCGCTGCAGGAAGCGCAGCGCCTGCTCCGCGTCCTGCACGTGCCCGGAGTGGGCCAGCGCGGCGGCCACGAAAGCGGTGTCCCGTGGCCAGACGTAGTTCCAGCCGTTGACCGGTCCGGCGGCGACGGCGCCGCCGGGCCCGATGAGTCGGTGCAGGTCGAGCAGCGCCGCGCGCACCATGGGCTGCCACCGTCGGCCCTCCCCCGGCACGGTGCCCCTGGCGAGCCACGCCTCGTCATCTGCTGCGTCGTCGCCGGGGCGCCAGCCCCTGACCCATCCGGGTCCGGTGGCCAGCCGCGGCTGGGCCGGTGCGGGTCCGGGGTTGAGGCCCACGAGGACAGCGGTCAAGACCAGCGTGATCACGCCCGCTGCGGACACCATGCCGCGCCTCACCCTGCCGCCCCCTTGAAACACTGGTCGTTCTGTCCTGCCCCTGTGCCGTCGAGTCTGGCACCCCAGAGCAGGTGGCGTCCGGGCATTCCGGACAGTTGACGGCCGGAGATCGGCGTGCCGCCCTTACGATCCCTGTGTGGGGATGAGGCGACGAGACCTACTGACCGGTGCCGGCGGAGCTGCCGCGGGGGCGTTGGGGCTGTTCGCCGCAGACCGCGCCGTCGCCGCCCCGGAGAGCACACACCTGCCGTTCTACGGCGGTTACGCCTCGGGCGTCCGGCCCGACCTGTCCGCCCCGCACGCCTCCTCCGGGTCCGTGCTCTGGTCCGGGCCGACCACGGCCCGCCGGGTGGCGCTGACCTTCGACGACGGGCCCATGCCCGACTGGACCCCGCGCGTGCTCGAGGCGCTGGCCCGGCACGACGTCCCGGCCACGTTCTTCGTCAAGGGGGTCAACGTGCGCCGGCACGGGGCCATCCACCGCGACTCCGTCGGCCGGCACGAGCTCGGCAACCACACCTGGGACCACCCCGACCTCGCCCGGCTCGACCACGCCGCCTGCACCTCCCAGCTGCAGCGCACCACGGCCGAGATCGAGCACGCCTACGGCGTGCGCCCGACCCTGTTCCGTCCGCCGTACGGGCACCTCGCAGGGTCGTCGCTGCTCGCCGCCGCCGAGCAGCGGCTCACGACCGTGCTCTGGAGTGCCCAGATGCGCGAGAACCTCTACGTCCAGCACCCCGAGGGCATCACCGGCTACCTCCGCAGCGTCGTACGCCCGGGCTCGGTGATCCTCGCCCACGACACCGGCCCCGCGGACCGCCTCGTCACCATCGACCACCTCGACGCGATCATCACCGGGCTGAAGGCCGACGGCTATGAGCTGACGACGGTCTCGGCACTGTGCGGGCTGCCCGGCTCCGACGCGCACGCCTGAGGACGGCCGGGCGGCGTCGGTGATGCAGGTCACCGTGTGGCCGGGCTCTCAGTCCCTGCCCAAGAGCGGCTACCCGACAGTAGTTTCGGCCGCAGCCCACGCATGACCGCGAGCCGGTCTCCCCCACCTGAGGAGTACGACCATGCAGGCCATCCGCGACGCCATCCTCTCCGGCGACCGTTCGCAGGAGACCTTCGCCAACCTGGAGATCCCGCAGTCCTACCGCGCCGTGACGGTGCACAAGGACGAGGCCGGGATGTTCGAGGGCCAGGCCAGCCGGGACAAGGACCCGCGCAAGAGCCTGCACCTGGACGAGGTGCCGGTGCCCGAGCTCGGCCCGGGCGAGGCGATCGTCGCCGTGATGGCCAGCGCCATCAACTACAACACCGTGTGGACCTCGATCTTCGAGCCGGTGTCGACGTTCGGCTTCCTCGAGCGCTACGGGCGCACCTCGCCGCTGGCCAAGCGGCACGACCTGCCGTACCACATCGTCGGCTCCGACCTGTCCGGCGTGGTCCTGCGCACCGGCCCGGGCGTGCACGCCTGGAAGCCCGGCGACGAGGTCGTCGCGCACTGCCTGTCGGTCGAGCTCGAGCACCCCGACGGCCACAACGACACGATGCTCGACCCGGAGCAGCGGATCTGGGGCTTCGAGACCAACTTCGGCGGCCTGGCCGAGCTGGCCCTGGTCAAGGCCAACCAGCTGATGCCCAAGCCCGACCACCTCACGTGGGAGGAGGCCGCGTCCCCCGGCCTGGTGAACAGCACGGCATACCGCCAGCTGGTCTCGCGCAACGGCGCGGGCATGAAGCTCGGCGACACGGTCCTGATCTGGGGCGCCAGCGGCGGCCTCGGCTCCTACGCGACGCAGATGGCGCTGGCCTCCGGCGCCACCCCGGTCTGCGTGGTCTCCAGCCCGGACAAGGCCGCCATCTGCAAGGCGATGGGTGCCGAGCTGGTCATCGACCGCAACGCCGAGGGCTACAGGTTCTGGAAGGACGAGACGACCCAGGACCCGCGGGAGTGGAAGCGGTTCGGTGCGAAGATCCGCGAGCTCACCGGCGGCAAGGACCCCGACATCGTCTTCGAGCACCCGGGCCGGGAGACCTTCGGCGCCTCGGTCTACGTCGCGCGCAAGGGCGGCACGATCGTCACCTGTGCCTCGACCTCGGGCTTCATGCACGAGTACGACAACCGCTACCTGTGGATGAACCTCAAGCGGATCATCGGCTCGCACTTCGCCAACTACCGCGAGGCCTTCGAGGCCAACGACCTGATCAACCGCGGGCTGATCCACCCGACCCTGTCCAAGACCTACGCGCTGGAGGACGTGGGCCAGGCGGCGTACGACGTCCACCGCAACCGGCACCAGGGCAAGGTCGGCGTCCTGGCCCTCGCCCCGGAGCAGGGCCTGGGCGTCAGCAACCCCGCCAAGCGCGCCCCGCTGGAGGCCGCGATCAACCGGTTCCGCAACGCCTGAGCCGTCGGGCTCGATGTGCACGCACTGGACCTCCCGCGCCGACTAGGCTCGCCGCGGGAGGTCCAGTCATGTGGGAGCGGTGGTCCGAGTTCCGTCGGCGTCAGCGGGCAGCGTTGCGTGAGAGCAACCGCGTCCCCGTGGTGATCGACGACGACACGACCTACGAGGACCCCGGCTGGACCGAGACCACCGAGGAGCAGGCGACCAACGGCCAGGGTGCCGCGGATCAGGGCGCCGACGGCCAGGGCACCACGCCCGGCGCGACCTCCGCCCCGGGGACCGGCCCCGCCCCGGCCCCGCACCAGACCCCGCGTCAGGCCCCCACCCAGGCGCTGCCGCAGTACGGCCTGGCCGGCCAGCCGCTGAACCGCCACTCCCCCTTCTACGTCGGCTTCGTCGGCGCCTTCGGGGTGCTCATCGCCTACGCGCTCTACAACGCCTTCCTGCAGCTGACGCAGGTCTTCACGCTGCTACTGGTGGCGCTGTTCCTCACTCTGGCGCTGAACCCGCTGGTGGAGTGGCTGGTGCGCCGCGGGCTGCGCCGGCCGTTGGCTGTCACCGTGGTGTTCCTCGGCCTGGCCGGGGTCTTCGTCGCGGTGGGCTTCCTCGTGGTCCCCCCGGTGGCCGAGCAGGGCGGCGCGCTGGCCCAGAGCGCACCGGACTACCTCAACAGCCTGCTCAACAACCGGGTCGTCAAGGACTTCGACAGCCACTACCACGTGGTCCAGAGCTTCCAGCACGAGTTCCAGAAGCGGGTCACCGACAGCAACTTCATGAGCCAGGTCTTCGGCGGCGTGCTCGGCGCCGGCCGGGCCGTGCTCACCGGCTTCTTCGCCTTCTTCACCGTGCTGATCCTGACGCTGTACTTCCTGGCGTCGCTGCCGCAGATCAAGCACGCGGCCTACGCGATGGTCCCGGCGAGCCGGCGCCCGCGCTTCATCTCGCTGTCCGAGGAGATCATGCGCCGGGTCGGCAGCTATGCCATCGGGCAGGTGGCGGTCGCTGCGGTCAACGCGATGTGCAGCTGGATCATGATGACGATCGTGGGCATCCCCTACGCCGCAGTGCTGGCGGTGGCCGTCGGCCTGCTCGGCCTCGTGCCGCTCGTCGGCGCGTCGCTGGGCGCGGCCGTGGTCTGCACCGTGGCCTTCTTCGACGAGCCGAAGAAGGCGATCATCGCCCTCGTCTACTACGTCGTCTACCAGCAGATCGAGAACTACGTGGTGGCGCCGCGGATCATGCAGCGCACCGTCTCGGTGCCCGGCGCCATCACGATCATCGCGGCGCTGATCGGCGGCACCCTGCTGGGCATGCTCGGCGCGCTGCTGGCCATCCCGGTCGCCGCGGGCATGCTGCTCATCTACGAGGAGGTGCTGCTGCCCCGGCAGCGGCGCGCCTGAGCCCTCGTCACTCGACGGGGCCGTGCCAGGTGTGGGGCAGCGGGACCCGGTCGGGGGCGACCACACCGACGATCTCGTCGAGCGCCCGCCGCACGTAGTTCTCCCCGACCCACAGGTGCTTGGCGCCGTCGACGCCGACCACCTTGGCCTGCGGCACGACGGCGAACCGCTCGGCCGCCTCGGCCGGCTGCAGGTAGTCGTCGTGCTCCGGCACGAGCGCCACCAGCGGCTTGCCGCCCTGCGCCCAGGCCTGCAGGTGCTCGGGCCGGCTGAACCGCAGCGGCGGGCTGAGCAGGATCGCCCCCTCGACCGCCGGGTCGTTGCCGTACATCAGCGCCAGGTCGGTGCCGAAGGACCAGCCGACCAGCCAGCGGTGCGGCAGGTCGTGGAACTCGGCGTACTCGATGGCCGCGGCCACGTCGAAGCGCTCCCCCACCGCGTTGTCGAACGCCCCCTCCGAGGTGCCCCGGGGCGACGACGTGCCGCGGGTGTTGAAGCGCAGCACGGCGATGTCGGCCAGCGCCGGCAGCCGGTTGGACGCCTTCTTGTAGACGTGGGAGTCCATGTAGCCGCCGTGCGTCGGCAGCGGGTGCAGGGTGACCAGCGTGGCGACGGGGTCGCGGTCCACCGGCAGCGCCAGCTCACCGACCAGGGTCAGCCCGTCGGCGGTGTGCAGCTCGATGTCCTCGCGCCGCGCCGGCAGCACCGTGTTGGCGCGGATCTCGTGGTGGCCGTGTCCGTGGGTCAACGCGTCGATCCTTGGGGTCGTCGCCGGTCGCGGGCCGACCAGCAGGGGGTGTGCCAGTGCCGTCGCTGGTCGACGCCGCCGAGTCCGTCGGCGGGCCAGACGACGACGTGCGGTATGCCGGGGGCCAGCTCCTGCTGGCAGCCCGGGCACCGGTAGACCTTCGTCGAGCCGGCGCCGGAGACGCGGCGGACGAACCAGTCCTCACCGCCGAAGGACTCCCGGCGCTCCATGCCGCCGAGGACGCGCCCCAGGTCGAGGGGCGCCTCACCACCCCGGCCTCGCGGCGCACCACCGCGGCGGGGTCGGTTGCTCCGGGGCATGGGTCCAGTCTCTCAGGCCCGGACAGCGGTATGCCGCGCACGTCCGGTGACGTGCGCGGCATACCGCGGTGCGGGACGGGAACGCTGCGCCCGCCCCCTCACGGCGCGACGGGTGGCCGCGCACCCAGCCCGGCGCGCAGCCCGGCCAGCGCCTTGTGCGCCGCGACCCGCACCGACACCGCCGAGCACCCCAGCACCTCGGCGATCCTGGCGTCGGGGAGGTCGTCGTAGTAGCGCAGCACCATGACCGCCCGCTGCCGCGGGGTCAGGGTGGCGAGGAGCTGCCACACGTGGTCGCGGGTAGCGACCTCGCCCTCGTGGCCCTCGGCCGTGCCGGCCCTGCCCTCGCGGGTGACGACGTCGTGGGAGACGAGCTCCCGCGAGGACCGCCGCCGCCTGCCCGAGACGAAGAGATTGACCATCGTGCGCCGCACGTAGGCGTCGGGGCTGTCCGCTGCCTCGACCCTGCGCCACTGGAGGATCACCCTGGCCAGCGTCTCCTGCACCAGGTCCTCCGCGTCCTGGCGGTGCCCGGTCAGCGCGAGGGCCGCCCCCATCAGGCGGGGCAGTGCGGCGTCGACGTAGCCCTCGGCCTCCGCGGGCTCGACCGGTCCCCACAGGGGTGCCACGCCTACCTCCCCTCAGCCGCGGGCAGCCCGGAGGCACGCACCCGCCCGGCCACCAGGTCCGACAGGCGGATCGCCTCGGCCTTCTCCTGGTCGCCGGGCAGGCCGCCCACGACGACCGACACGATGAGGTCCCCGACCCGCTGCGAGGCCAGGTACTGCTCCGGTCCGCCGCCGACCGAGCGGGACAGCCAGGTGCGGGACGGGTCGGCGCCGGACCAGGTCACCTGTTCCTGCGCGGGCATCCACACGCAGAAGCCCCGGTTCCCCTGGAGGTCGGCGAAGCGGGCCGTGCCCGTGCCGGTCTTCCAGCCGGTGATCGTGATGCTGACGTTCGGGGCCACGACGCCACCGCTCCCGGACCCGGCCCAGGCCATGGTCTGCGTTCCCGCCACCGGCCGCGGGCTGTGGTCCGCGGCCACCCCCTTCGCCTGCGCGACCAGGACCGAGTCGCAGACCTGGGCACCGGACGCGGCCGGGGTGCGCGGGCCGTCGATCGGCGCGCCGTGGTAGCTCATCCCGTGGCCGAGCTGCGCCGCGGACGGGAAGAGCTGCTCCCCGAGCGCGTAGGCGTTCTCCGTCGGGTCGGTCTGCCGGGGAGCGACCGTCCCCGGGCGCGATGCGGCGTTCGGCGCCTGCGTGCTCGTGCCGAGCGGCCTGCCCTGTGCCGGCGCGAAGCCGGCCAGCCTGGCGGCGGCCCCTTCGGCCAGGGACCGCGCGCTCTCGCTGGCCCGCGTGACGTCGTTGTCGCTGGCGTACCCCGCCACGAGCAGGTCTCCCACGCGGATGACGGCGACGGCCTGCTGGTCCGGCAGGCGAGGGTCACGCGACGTCGTGGCGAGGAGGTGGTCGCTGGTGGTGCCCGGCCAGGCCACCGGCACGAGGGCGCTGGGGAGGCGGCAGGCCAGGGTGGAGTCGACCAGCTCGCGCATGGCCTGGGCGCCGGTGCCTGTCGTGAAGCCGGCGACGCTCAGGCCGGCCCGCCAGCTCGAGGCGTCGTCCAGCTGCCAGTCGCGGCCCGCCACGGGCCTGCGAACCTCACCGGACCAGCTGCACGGGCCGAGGTTGCCCAGCAGCTGCGGGTCGCGGGTGTGCATGGGCATCGCGGACGGCAGCGCCAGGCCCGCCGGCAGGTGCTCGGGGAGCACGTCGGGGATCTCGTAGGCGCCGCCGTAGGCAGCCGGGCCGGCCGTCGCGGGCGTCGTCGGGATGGTGGTCCGCGACGGCGTCGCGGGCAGCAGGTGCGGTTGCCCGTGTGCCAGCCCGGGGCCCACGACGACCGCGGTCACGACCACGGCTGCTGCCAGCCCGGACCCCGCGGTCGCCAGCAGGGCGCGCCGCCGGCGCCGGCGCTGCGCCCGTTCGCGCGCCCCGGCGTGCAGGCCGTGCAGCCCGAGCCGACGGCCCTCGCCGCGGGCGTCGTCGAAGGCCTGCCGCAGCAGGTCCTCGACCGTCTCGTCGGTCGGCATCCCGTCCCCCTCCCCCGCCGCTGTGGCGGCGCCTCACTGTCCCAGACGCGATGGGGCAGCTGTCCCGTTAACCGGACCGCTGCCCCGGATCGGGCCCGGACAGCGGTATGCCGCGCACGTCCGGTGACGTGCGCGGCATACAACCCTGCTGTCGGCGCCGCCTCAGGCGTAGGTGCGGAACCCGCGGCCGGTCTTGCGCCCGAGGTAGCCCGCGGTGACCAGGTGCTCCAGCAGCGGTGCCGGGGCGAAGCCGCGCTCGCGGAACTCGAGGTAGAGCTCGCGCTGGATGGCCAGCGAGACGTCGAGGCCGACCACGTCGAGCAGCTCGAAGGGGCCCATCGGGTAGCCACAGCCGGTCTTCATCGCGGTGTCGATGTCGTCCGCGGTGGCGTAGTTGGCGCTGAGCATGCGCACGGCGTCGTTGAGGTAGGGGAACAGCAGCGCGTTGACGATGAAGCCGGCACGGTCGCCACAGGTGACCGGGTGCTTGCCGAGGTCGCGGCAGACGTGCTGCACGGTCGCGACGACGTCGTCGGCGGTGGAGACGGTGTGGACGACCTCGACCAGCTTCATGATCTGGGCCGGGTTGAAGAAGTGCATGCCCACGACGTCCTGCGGGCGCTGGGTCACCGAGGCGCACTCGATGACCGGCAGCGAGGACGTCGTCGTGGCCAGGATCGCTCCCGGCTTGCAGATCTCGTCGAGGTTCTCGAACAGTGCCTGCTTGACCTTGAGGTCCTCCACGACGGCCTCGACGACGAGGTCGGCGCGGGCCAGGTCGTCCAGGCTGGTGGTGCCGGTGAGCCGGCCGAGGGCGGCGTCGCGGGCGGCCTCGTCGAGCTTGCCGCGCTGCACGGCCTTCTCCAGCGACTTCGCGATGGCGGCCTGCACCGCGTCGACCTTGGCCTGGGAGCGTGCGACGTAGGTGACGTCGTACCCGGCCTTGGCGAAGACCTCCACGATGCCGGTGGCCATGGTCCCGGAGCCGACGACGCCGACCGAGCGCACCTCGCGCAGCGCGACGTGGGCCTCGCCGTCGTGCGGGGTCAGGTGGTCGGCCACGACCTTGGAGGAGCCGGGCTCGTCGTAGGTGTAGAAACCGCGGCCGGTCTTGCGGCCCTTCAGCCCGGCGGTGACCATCTGCTTGAGCACCGGGCTCGGCGCGTGCAGGCGGTCGCGGCCCTGCTTGTACATCGTGTCGAGGATCTCGTAGGCCGTGTCGAGGCCGATGAGGTCCATCAGCGCCAGCGGGCCCATCGGCAGGCCGCAGCCGAGCTGCATGGCGGCGTCGATGTCCTCGCGGGTGGCGTAGCGGCTCTCGAACATCGACACCGCGTGGTTGAGGTAGCCGAACAGCAGCGCGTTGGCGATGAAGCCGGCCTTGTCGCCGACGACGACCGGCTTCTTGCCCAGCCGCTCGGCCAGGGCCTTGACGTCCTCGACGACCTCGTCCTCGACGACGACCGTGCGGATGACCTCGACGAACTTCAGCACCGGCGCCGGGTTGAAGAAGTGCATGCCGACGACGCGACGCGGGTTGTGCGTGGCCACCGAGATCTCGGTGACGGACAGGCTCGAGGTGTTGGTCGCGAGGATGGCATCGGGCTTCACGATCTCGTCCAGCCGGGCGAAGATCTGCCGCTTGAGGTCGAGGTGCTCGGGCACCGCCTCGACGACGAGGTCGCACTCGGCCAGGTCGGCCAGGTCGGCGGTGAACCGGATCCGGTCGTGCAGCGCGGCCTGCTCCTCCGCCGTCAGCTTGCCGCGGGTGACCGCCCGGTCCGTGGAGTGCTGCAGCACCCCCTTGCCCTTCTCGACGCCCTCGGGGCTGGCCTCCACGGCCACGACGGAGAGCCCGTTCCGGGCGAAGACCTCGACGATGCCGGCACCCATGGTGCCCAGGCCGATGACGCCGACTGTGCTGATTACGCGAGCCATGGCGGTGAGTCTGGCAGAGGGCCGGGGGCTGCCGGGAGGCGTCGGGCGGGAGGCGGTGGTCACAGTCCGTCCGCCCACCGGACGGCAGACCGGACCTGCGAGGATCACGGGATGCTGCCCGGCCTCCTCGGCGCCCTCACCGCTTCCCTCTGCTACGGCAGCGCGACCGTGCTGCAGGCCCTCGGGGTGCGGCGGATGACCTCCTGCCCGCCCGGCTCGCCGCTGCTGGAGCGCGCCTGGGCGGGACGGCTGTATGCCGTGGGCCTGGCCCTGGACGGTGTCGGCTTCCTCGCCTCGCTCGTGGCGCTGCGCAGCCTGCCGTTGTTCGTGGTGCAGTCGGCGATCGCCTCCAGCGTCGCGGTCACGGCGGTGCTGGCCGTCGCCGTGCTGCACGCCCGGCTCTCCCGGGCCGAGGTCGCCGCCCTCGCGGTCGTCGGCCTGGGGCTGGTGGCCCTCGGTGTGAGCGCCGGGGTCGAGTCGCCGGCGCCGCTGGCCTCGCCGTGGACCTGGCTGATCCTGGCCGGGGCGCTGCCCGTCGCGCTCCTCGCGCTCGTGGGCTGGAGGCTGCCGCGGGCCTCCCGGTGGGCGTGCCCGTTGCTGGCGGCCGCGTCCGGCCTCGGCTTCGGCGGCGTGGGCGTGGCCGCGCGGGTGCTGGCCGTCCCCGACCCGTGGTGGCACCTGCTGGCCGACCCGCTCGCGTGGGCGATCGCGGCATACGGGCTGCTGGCCATGGCCTGCTACGGCCTCGCGCTCGACCGCGGGTCGGCGACCACGACCGCAGCGGTGACCTTCGGCGTGGAGACCGTCGTGCCCGCGGCGGTGGGCCTGCTGTGGCTGGGAGACACCGTGCGCAGCGGCTTCGCCGGGTGGGCGGCGCTGGGTTTCGTCGCGACGCTGGGTGGCTGCCTGGCGCTCGCGCGACGCGCCGAGGTGCCCGGTGATGCCGTCTCGGCGCCGCGCCCGGCCTCGGGCTAGGCTCACCGACCGTGCGTCTCGTGATTGCCCGCTGCAGCGTCGACTACGAAGGTCGGCTCAACGCCCACCTGCCCCTCGCCACCCGCCTGCTCCTGGTCAAGGCCGACGGCTCGGTTCTGGTGCACAGCGACGGCGGGTCGTACAAGCCGCTGAACTGGATGTCACCGCCGTGCGCCATGGCCGAGACCGACCCCGAGGATCACGAGGTCGCCGAGGGCGTCGAGGCGGTCTGGGTGGTCCAGCACGCCAAGTCCGAGGACCGGCTGCGGGTGCGCCTGCACGAGGTGCTGCACGACTCGGCGCACGAGCTCGGGGTCGACCCGGGCCTGGTCAAGGACGGT
>DASSPC010000212.1:0-15523 GCA_035699865.1 Oryzihumus sp.
CGGCGGGGCGGTCCGGCAGCATGGCGGGCGATCCGTGGACCGTCAGCAGGAGGAGCAGGGCATGCAGTTCGGGCGCAGCTACGAGGAGTTCGAGGTCGGCGCGGTCTACAAGCACTGGCCCGGGAAGACGGTCACCGAGTACGACGACCACCTCTTCTGCCTGCTGACGATGAACCACCACCCGCTGCACCTCGACACCAACTACGCCGAGAAGACCACGCAGTTCGGGCAGAACGTCGTCGTCGGCAACTACATCTACTCGCTGCTGCTGGGCATGTCCGTCCCGGACGTCAGCGGCAAGGCGATCGCCAACCTCGAGATCGAGTCGCTGCGTCACGTGGCGCCGACCTTCCACGGCGACACGATCTACGGCGAGACCACGGTCCTCGACAAGTGGGAGTCCAGCTCCAAGGACGACCGCGGCGTCGTGCACGTCGAGACCAAGGGCTACAAGCAGGACGGCACGCTGGTGTGCGTCTTCCGCCGCAAGGTCATGGTGCCCAAGGAGAACTACCTGGAGGCTCGCGGCGGCGAGCAGCCCGGCCGCCCCGAGCTGGTGGAGCCCGCCCCCAAGGGCTGACCCCCAGGCGGTATGCCGGGCGGCTGGCTCCCAGCCCCCTCCCGACTCCCAGCCACGAGAGAACACCGCCTGGCCCGCGTTTCCGCTCCTCCCGGGGCCTGGAACGCGGGCTGACGCGTGTCTGGTCAGGTGAAGGTGTGGTGGTCCCGGCTCCCGTCCGGGTTCGTCCACGACAGGGCCCGCAGCTGGTGCCCCACGGCGGCGCTCCCGGTCGGGCGGTCCAGCTCGAGGACGAACGCCGTCAGGTGGACCCCCGCGAGGGGGATGGCCTGCACCGTGCCGCTGGCCCGGGCGCCGGTGGCCAGGGTGAACCAGACGTCCCGGACACCCTCGGGCAGCAGGCCGTAGGCGAAGCCGTAGTCCGGATGGGTGGGGTCGTCGCGCACCGACTGGGGCTGGCTGGGCCAGACGACCTCCCCGCGGCCGATGCCCAACGGCAGCCCAGCGGACTCGGTCGCGTCGCCGAGGTAGACACCCCAGCTGCCGTCCTGCGGGTCGGTCCAGACGCTGACCTGGTTGCCGCTGCCGGACAGGGTGAACGTCGCCACCGTGTCGCTCGTCGGCACCGAGGTGGATCTCACGCCCCGGTGGTCGACCCACCCGACGCCCAGGAACCGCGAGGCCATGGCGGGGTCCTGCGGGAGGACGCCCACCGCCTGGTAGCCGGTGCCCGGCAGCGGGGCGGTGGTGACGTAGCCGGTCGAGAGCGGTCGGCCGAGGAAGCAGGCGCTCACCGAGACGGCGTCCGAGGGCACCACGCCGAGGATGGCACCACTCGTGCCCGCGTTGCCGAAGCTGGCGCCGTTGCCCAGGCCCTCGGTGCTGCGTCCCCACACGCGTTGCCGGTGGCCGGAGGGGTCGACCCGGTAGAAGTCGAGGTCGGTGTCACGCGCCACGGAGCTGATCGTGGCGGCGAAGTGCTCGCTGCCCAGCACGAGGGCAGCCGAGACGGGACGGCGCACCGTTCCGGTCAGGTCCGGCCCCCCGGTGCTGCGCTCCCGCGGGCCCAGCAGGGCGACCGCCACCGCGATGAGCGCCACAGCGGCGACGAGGCCGGCAAGGGAGGCCCGCCGGGTGCGCGACGCCCGCCGGCCCCGGTGCAGGACCTCGTCGGGGTCGACCGTCATCGGCGGGGCGACTGCCTCGGCCAGGGCGGTCGCCAGCTCCTCCTCGAGGCGGGAGCCCGTCACGGCCCTGCCCCCGGTCGAGGACGTGGCCGCCAGCCTCGCCTGCAGCGCGGCCAGGCCATGGGAGGCGGCATGGTCCACCGCGCTCACCGAGAGGTCGAGCAGGTCGGCGACGGCCTGCTCGGACAGGCCGCTGCCGTAGCGCAGCACGACCACCCGGCGCTGGCGCGTCGGCAGCCGGTGCAGCAGCCGCACCAGCTCGTCGGCCCGCTCCCCACGGTCGCGCGCCCGGTCCTCCACCGGTTCGGTCGGCCCTGCGAGGGTCGCGTGCGGCAGGTGGGGCCGCACCCCGACGAGGTGGTCGAGGAGGACGCGACGGGCGTGGGCGAGGGGGTTCTCGTCCCGGAGGCGCGGCCACGCGCGGCAGGTGCTCACCAGGGCCTCGTGCACCAGATCCTCGGCCCGGCCGGCGTCACCGGTCAACAGCCAGGCCGTGTGCAGCAGCGACGGCGTCACCTCGCGCATGAACGCGGTGAGCTCCGCTGTGGTCTCTTCCTTGTTCGCGGCCATCCGGATCCCTTGCGTGCTTTCATCATGGAGGACGCGGGACGGGCCCGGAAGGTGCCGGACCGGCGGCATGACCTCAGCGGCTCGTGAGCTCAGTGGAAGCTCTGCTCGCCCCTCCTGCCGTCGAACGTGGTCCAGGAGATCGACGTCAACTGCTGGGCCGCCCGCGCGTCGATGCTGCTGAGCTCGAGCACGAAGCCGACGCGATCCGGACCGAAGTCACGCAGGACCACGTCGCCGCGGGCCGAGGCCTTCGGCGCCAACGTGCAGCGCAGCTGCCCGACCTTGGTGACCCCGCGCGGGAGCAGGCCGTACACGACGTGGTGGACGTGGGCGGGACTGGTCGTCGTCGCGTAACCGACGTGGGCCAAGCCGTCCCGGTGCAGGGCCACCGACGTCGTCACCCCGGACACGTGGAGGTACAGGTGGGATCGGGAGGGGTCCGCCCAGACCAGCGCGTTGTCACCATCGAGCAGGGTGACCCAGCCGCCGTCACCGTCCGGGGCGCCGTTGGTCAGGGCGGTCCCGTCGGGGCCGGTGAAGTCGTAGCCGATCAGGTGCCTGAGGTCCTCCGGCGAGGCGAAGCGGATCCCGTAGGCGGTGAACCCGGTCCCCGGCACCGGGACCTGCTCGACCCGCCAGGTCGTGCGGTAGCCGGGGTAGAAGTACGGCCGGGGGGCGGAGTAGCCCGTCGCCCCGGCGCCGATGACCACCCTTGTGTCGCTGCGGCCGTCCTCGACCGGGTTGAACGACGGGCGTTGTCCGGGCGCGGTGCCCCAGCCGAACAGCCCCACCCGTTGCACGCCGTCCCTCCGGAACACGGTGACCGTCTGCCTCGACTGCTCGTCCGCCGAGAGGTCGACATCGACCTCGTAGGTCTCGCTACCGAGCCGCAGGGTCACCGGAACCGGGCCCGTGGGCGCACTGGTCGGTGTCGAGGTCGGAGACGGCGAGGGCGTCGCCGGGCGGGGGTCGACGTCGCGGTGGGTGACCACAAGTCCGCCAACCGCCATGGTGAGCGCAGCCAGCACTGCGACCGACGCACCGGCGAGACGGTGAGAGCGGACCGCCCGCCGGCCCTCCCGAAGGACTGCGTCGGGGTCCAGCGTCAGGCCCGGTGCGGGCGCGCCGGCCAGGGCCGCGCGCAGGTCGTCCTCGAGCCGGGTGGTCATCGCAGGCTCCCTTCACCGGCGGGGGTGGTGGACAGGTGGGCACGGAGGGCGGCCAGACCACGGGAGGCGGAGCTCTTGACCGCGCCGACGGAGATGCCGAGCATCTCGGCGACCGCCTGCTCGGACAGGTCGGCGTAGTAGCGCAGCACGACGACACGACGTTGCTGCTCCGGCAGCCGCCGCAGCAGCCGGAGCACCTCGTCGCGGTGGTCCACCGGCCCGGAGCCTTCTGCCGCAAGGCTCTCGGGCAGCTCGGGTGAGGCGACCTCGTGACGGGTGCGGCGCCATACATCGGTCTTGTGGTTGACCAGGACCCGGCGCGCGTAGGCCAGGGCGTCCTCGCGCCGGACCCGGCGCCACGCGACGTAGGTCTTGACCAGCGCCGCCTGCACCAGCTCCTGGGCACGGTCCGCGTCGCCGGTCAGCAGCCACGCGGTGCGCAGCAGCGACGGCCCCGCCTGGGCCATGAACGCGCTGAACTCGTCGTCCCGGCCGGCCTTGTCACCCGCCTCCATCGTCCCCCCTCGTGTGGTGTCACTGTCCCCTACGGCGCGGGGCCGGGAAAGGTTGCCGCGCCGCGCGCCGGTGGTCCGGGAGGGGTCGACCGCTGCCTTAACCTTGAGCCCGTGCCGATCGACCTCCACACCCACTCCACGGCCAGTGACGGCACGCAGCCACCTGCCGAGGTGATGGCGTCGGCGCTCGCAGCCGGGCTGGACGTCGTCGGCCTGACCGACCACGACACGACGGCCGGCTGGGACGAGGCGTCGGCGGCCGCGGTGGAGCTGGGCATCGACCTGGTCCGTGGCATCGAGGTGTCCTGCCAGCACGACGGGATCAGCATCCACCTGCTGGCCTACCTGCCCGATCCGACCTCCCCGGGCCTGCTGGCGGAGATCAACCGTTCCCGGGAGAGCCGGGAAACGCGGGCGCAGCGGATGGTCGAGGCGCTCGCCGAGGACCTGCCGATCACCTACGAGGAGGTGCTCGCGCAGACCCAGCCCGGCACCAGCCTGGGCCGGCCGCACATCGCCGACGCGCTGGTCGCCAAGGGCCTGGTGCGTTCCCGCGGGCACGCGTTCAGCAGGTACCTGCACCACGACAGCCCCTACTACATGCGTTACTACGCCCCGGACCCGATCCGGGCCGTGCAGGTGGTCCTCGAGGCCGGGGGAGTGCCGGTCATGGCCCACCCGTTCGCCTACAAGCGCGGGCTGGTGGTGCACGACGAGGTGATCGAGGCGATGGCCCACGCCGGGCTCGCCGGCCTCGAGGTCTACCACCGCGACCACCTCGACCCCGACGACCCGGACGACGCGGGCGTCGACACGGTGCGCCGGGGCCTGGCCCTGGCGCGACAGCTCGGCCTGTTCGTCACCGGGTCGAGCGACTACCACGGAGCCGGCAAGGTCAACCGGCTCGGTGAGCACACGACGGATCCCGCGGTGCTGCAACAGATCGAAGAAAGGGCTACAGGAGTTCCCGTGGTGCGTCAGTGAGCAACCTGATCGACCTCCAGCTGTTCGGGTCGGTGTTCGTCACCCTCGTGGTGATCATGGACCCGCCGGGGGCACTGCCCATCTTCGTCGGCCTCACCGCGTCGCTCACGCACAAGCAGCGGGTGGCCGCCGCTCGCCGGGCGTCCCTGGTGGCGCTCGGCGTCATCGCGGCGTTCGCGGTGTTCGGCCAGCAGATCCTGACCTACCTGGGCATCAGCCTGCCCTCGCTGCAGGGGGCCGGCGGCCTGCTGCTGCTCATCGTCGCCCTCGAGCTGCTGACCGGGCAGGAGTCCGAGCAGCACGCCGACGCCGGGGTCAACGTCGCGCTGGTGCCACTGGGCACGCCGCTGCTGGCCGGGCCGGGCGCCATCGTCGCGACCATGCTCTTCGTCCAGCGCTCGCACCAGCCGTCGCAGTACGTCGCGGTGGGCCTTGGCCTGCTGGCCTGCCTGTTCGTGGTCTGGCTGTTCCTGCGCTTCGCCGGCCAGGTGCACCGGGTGCTCAAGGACAGCGGCACCACGCTCCTCACCCGCGTGGCCGGCCTGCTGCTGTCGGCCATTGCCGTGCAGATGATCGCCGACTCCGTGCGCGCGTTCGTCAGTGGTCGCGGCTAGCCTGCCGCGCATGAGCCAGACCTCGGGCGCGCCCGTCCAGCAGGCGTTCGGCGGCATGCCGACCCCGCTCTACTCCGCGAGCCCGAGCAGGCTGCTGACCTGGCTCGACTGCCCGCGTCGCTACCGCATGGCCTACCTCGACCGGCCCCGCCCGGTCGCCCGGCCGCAGCGCGCCCACACCTCCTTCGGCGTGGCTGTGCACAACGCCCTGCGTGACTTCTGGGACCTCGCGCCGGTCGACCGCACCCCGGCGGCCGGCGCCCGGCTGGTGCGCACCTCCTGGATCGACCTCGGCTTCCGCAACCCGGAGCAGTCAGCGCGCTGGCGGGAGAAGGCGCAGACCCAGGTCGCGGCCTACCTGGAGCGGGTCGACCCCCAGGCCGCCCCGCTCGGCATCGAGCGCACCGTGGCGCTCAAGACCGGCTCCCTGGCGCTCAACGGCCGCATCGACCGGCTCGACGAGCGCGACGGCGAGCTCGCCGTCGTCGACTACAAGACCAGCCGGGTGGCCCCGACCGCGGACGACGCCCGCACCTCCCTGCCCCTGGCGCTGTATGCCGTGGCCTCCGCCCGCATGTTCCGCCGCCCGTGCACCACGGTCGAGCTCCACCACGTGCCGACCGGCGAGGTGGTCTCCCACGAGCACACGCCGGAGTCGTTGGAGCGCAAGGTCGCCGAGGCCGAGTCGATCGCCAGCGACCTGCGTCGCGCGGACGCCGACTACAAGGAGGTCGGGGTCGAGTCACGCCACTTCGCCCCGCGCACCTCGCCGCTGTGCACGTGGTGCGACTTCCGGGCGCACTGCCCGGAGGGTCAGGCGATGGGTCCGGAGAAGTCCTCGTGGGCGGCGCTGGAGCCCGACGGGGTGCCGGTCCAGGACTGAGCCGCGCGGCCGTGGCCGGTCGCCCGGTCAGTCCTGGGGCGGCCCCTTGCGCATCTCGGCCTGGATGTCGGCCTCGGTGATCGGCCTGCGCCACAGCACGTCCCAGGCGTTGAGGACCAGGCCGACGCCCCAGCCGGCGAGGACCCAGATGGGCCAGAAGTAGCCGCGCCCGGTGAGCGCCCACACTCCGATGAGGAAGGCGTTGATCACGACGTAGGAGACCACGTGCGCCGTCAGTCCCCGGCGGGCTTCGAGCCGCTTGCGCGCCTGCTCGCGCGCGCTCGCCGCGGCCAGTTCCGCCGGCTGTCCGGCACGCTCGGAGGGGACCGGTTCCTGACCGGCAGGCATCGTCGTCATGGTGCACCTCCTGCAGTCACCGCCAGCATGGGGCGCGCACGCAGACGGCCCGGAGAGGCAAAGGTCCCTGCACCCTCGACCGCTGGACACCCGCGCCGGTGAGGTCGCGGTCACGGACAGACCGGCCCGCCCCTGCCATGCTTGGCCAGGACACCGGCAGGCAGGACATCCCGGCACCGAGGAGGGGCACGTGGCACGCGGACAGGCGCGCGGGGCTCGCACGACGTCGGCGGACCAGCGCAGGCGCGGGGCGACGGTCATCGCGGTGGCCAACCAGAAGGGCGGGGTCGCCAAGACGACCTCCGTGGCGTCCCTGGGCGCGGCGTTCGCCGAGCACGGCAAGCGGGTGCTCCTGGTCGACCTCGACGCCCAGGCCTGCCTGACGTTCAGCCTCGGCGTCGACCCGGACGAGGTGGAGACCAGCATCAACGAGGTCCTGCTCGGCAAGGTCGACGCGGCCGACGCCCTGGTGGCCTGCGAGGACGGCGTCGACCTGATCCCCAGCATGATCGAGCTCGCGGGGGCCGAGGCCCAGCTGCTGCCCCGTCCCGGCCGGGAGTACGTCCTGCGCACCGCGCTGGAGCCGTTGGTCGGCGACTACGACGTCATCCTCCTCGACTGCTCCCCGTCGCTGGGAGTGCTGACGCTCAACGCGCTCACCGCCGCCCACGGCCTGGTCATCCCGATGCCGTGCGAGATGCTCAGCCACCGCGGGGTCGGCCAGCTGCTCGACACGGTCGCCGACGTGCAGCGCATCCTCAACCGCGACCTCGAGGTGCTCGGCATCCTGCCGACGATGTACGACGGGCGCAGCAACCACGCCCAGGCGGTGCTGGCCGACGTGGGGGAGCGCTACGACCTGCCGGTCCTGAGCCCGCCGATCCCCAAGACGGTGCGCTTCGCCGAGGCGCCGGCCGTGGGCCGCTCGATCCTCACCACGGCCCGCACCTCGCGCGGGGCGAAGGCCTACCGCGACGTCGCCGCGGCGCTGGTGAAGAGCCTCTGACGCGGGTGTGACGAACGTCTGAATCCGGCGCCTGCCCGGAATACAGCCTCCATGTCATGACTTGTCCCCTGACGGTGACCAACCGCGAACCGTGAAGGAGACACCACATGTCCCGCACTGCTGCCCTGTCCGCCGCCTCCGCCGGCGCGCCCCTGCAGGCCACCACGATCGAGCACCGCGAGCTGCGCGACGACGACGTGCTGATCGACGTCAAGTTCGCCGGCATCTGCCACAGCGACATCCACCAGGTCCGCGAGGAATGGGGCCCGGCCATCTTCCCGATGGTCCCCGGCCACGAGATCGCCGGCGTCGTCTCCGCCGTCGGCTCCGGCGTGACGAAGTACCAGGTCGGCGACCGGGTCGGGGTCGGCTGCATGGTCGACTCGTGCGGGGAGTGCGAGTACTGCAAGGACGGCGACGAGCAGTGGTGCGTCAAGGGTGCGGTCATGACCTACAACGGCGAGGGCTACGACGGCGAGAAGACCAAGGGCGGCTACAGCCAGCAGCTCGTTGTCTCCGAGCGCTTCGCCGTGCGCATCCCCGACGCGCTCGACCTCGACGTCGCCGCGCCGCTGCTGTGCGCCGGCATCACGACCTACAACCCGCTCAAGCGCTGGGGCACCGGCCCCGGCAAGAAGGTCGCCGTCGTCGGCATGGGCGGCCTGGGCCACATGGGCGTGAAGTTCGCCGCCGCGCTCGGCGCCGAGGTGACCGTCCTGAGCCGGTCGCTGGCCAAGCAGGAGGACGCCAGGGCCTTCGGTGCCACCGACCACCGGTCCACCGCCGACGAGCAGACGTTCGAGGACCTCAAGGGCTCCTTCGACCTGATCCTCAACACGGTCAGCGCGAACCTGCCGGTCGACGCCTACCTGTCCCTGCTCAAGCCGCTCGGCGCCATGGTCAACGTGGGCGCCCCGAGCGACCCCGACACGTTCAACGCGTTCTCGCTGATCGGCGGCAGCAAGGTCCTGGCCGGCTCCAACATCGGCGGCATCGCCCAGACCCAGGAGATGCTCGACTTCGCCGCGGAGCACGGCATCGGCGCCACGATCGAGACGATCAGCGCCGACCAGGTCAACGACGCCTACGAGAAGGTCGTGTCCTCCGGGGTGCGCTACCGCTACGTCATCGACACCGCCACCATCGGCGCGTGACCCGAGGGTCGTCGCGCGGGCAGGGCCCGCACCCCACGAGGGTGCGGGCCCTGCTGCGTCCGGGCCCGGGCGGTCTGCCGGGTCAGCCCTCGAGCAGCTCGCGCACCGCAGCGACCATCACCGGATCGACGTCCGTGTGGGCCACCAGCCAGCCCAGGACGGCGGCGGCCGCCTCGCGGTTGTGCTCGTAGCCGGGCAGCATCGAGGCCAGTGGCAGCTGCTCTGGGGTGAAGCGCCCCTCCGCGCCACGCTCGATGGCGAAGGCGTCCTGCCGTGGGGCGGTGCCCGCGCCGGACAGCTCGAGCACGGTCAGCAGGCGGTCCACCGCGTAGGACTGGATGAAGCGCATCGCGCTCAGCCGCTCACCGCGGGCGTCTCGGTGCAGGCCGATGAAGAGGTTCGTCACGGCCTCATGGACGTGGTAGCTCACGGTGTCGTAGGGCGACTGGGGCTGCGGGCGGCTCGACACCTCCAGACCTGCCGGGGCCCCGGGCCGGCTCCACACCAGCCGCCCCGGGGGAAACCAGTTGGCGTCGAGCTCGGCCCGCGTGAACACCGCGTACTCGGCGAACAGGCCGTCCGCGAACAGGACCTTCCTGCCGTTGAGGCTGTTGGCGAAGCTGAACACCACCGGGTGCCACGACTCGAGCCAGTCGATCGAGTCGAGGTAGCCCTCCACGGCGCCGTCATCCACGATGACGAAGAAGTCCATGTCGGAGTGCTCGTCGAGCCGGTGCAGGTCGCGGCCGACCGAGCCCAGGGCGATCAGGGCGACGGCATCACCGCGGGCGGAGAGGACCCGTCCGAGGTCGTCGAGGCGCTGCAGGAGCAGGTGCGCAACGCGGTGGCGGGGGTGGTCAGGTCGCACGTCGTCGGTCCTCTCGGCACGTCGACGTTTCGTCCCGCACGGTCCTGGTGCCCGCCGGGGTCGCGACGAGGCACAGGCTCGCGGCAGCCGGTGGCGTGCGTCAACCCCCCCGTCCCTGCGGTGCCACCTCCCGCGTTTCACTCGACGGTGACGGACTTCGCGAGGTTGCGCGGCTTGTCGACGTCGAGGCCGAGCGCCACCGCGGCGTGGTAGGCCAGCAGCTGCATCGGGATCATCAACAGGATGGGATCGAGCTCGATCTCGTTGCGCGGCACGTCGATCCGCCCTTCCACCGCACCACCGAGGTCGACGCCGGGGTGGGTGACGGCAAAGACCCTCCCGCCGCGCGCGCGCACCTGCTCGGCGGCTGCCCGGTTGCGGGCGGCCAGCTCGTCATCGGGGACCACGGCCACGGTCGGGCGTGCCGCCTCGATGAGCGCCAGGGGTCCGTGCTTGAGCTCGCTGGTCTGGTATGCCTCGGCGTGGCGGTAGGAGATCTCCTTGAGCTTCTGGGCGCCCTCGCGGGCCACGGGGAAGCCGCGCACCCGGCCGATGAAGAACAGGCTCTCCGCCGTGGCGAGCTCCCGCGCGATGTCGCCGATCGCAGCCTCCTGCGCGAGCACGCTCTCGATGTCACCGGGCAGCCGCTCGAGACCGGCGATGAGTCGCTGCCCGTCGGCCACGGACAGGTCCCGCACGCGTCCCAGCAGCAGCGCCAGGAGGGCGAAGCCGACCCCCATGTGCGTCAGGGCCTTGGTGGACGCGACCGCGATCTCCGGCCCGGCGTGCAGGTAGATGCCGCCGTCGCACTCTCGCGCGATCGTCGACCCGACCACGTTGACGAGCCCGATGACCTGGCCACCCTTGCGCTTGATCTCCCGCACGGCGAACGCCGTGTCGGCGGTCTCGCCCGACTGGCTGACGGCGATGTACAACGTGTCCGGCTCGATGATCGGGTTGCGGTAGCGGAACTCCGAGGCCGCCTCGGCGTGCGCCGGGACGCGGGCGAGCTCCTCGATCATGAGGGCGCCGAGCTCGCCGACGTAGTAGGCGGAGCCGCACCCGAGGATCTTGACCCGGCGGAAGGCGCGCAGGTCGCGGGGCGTGAGGTTGAGCCCGTCCAGGCGCGCGGTGCCGAACCGGGTGTCGAGCCGGCCGCGCAGCATGCGTGCGACGGTCTCGGGCTGCTCCGCGATCTCCTTGGCCATGAAGTGGCCGTGGCCCCCGACCTCGACGTCGTCGCGGTCCACCTCGATCGTCGTCGGCACCCGGCCGGTGTCGTGCGTCTCCCGGGTGAAGGTGCGGTAGTCCCGGGCCGTGACCACGGCCAGCTCGCCGTCAGCGAGGTGGACCACCGAGGAGGTGTGCCGCACGAGCGCCGCCACGTCGGAGGCGATGAACATCTCCTTGTCGCCCACCCCGATGATCAGCGGCGACCCGTTGCGGGCGACGACCACCCGGTCGGGCGTGCTGGCGTCGAGCACCGCGATCGCGTACGTCCCCTCGACCTGCTCGAGGGCGTCGAGGACCCGGTCCTCGAGCGTCGCCGCGGGGGAGCGGGAGACCAGGTGCGCGATGACCTCGGTGTCGGTGTCGGAGCTGAAGGTAACCCCGCCCGCGGTGAGGCGCTCCCGGAGGGCGGCGGCGTTGTCGATGATCCCGTTGTGGACGACGTTGACCCGCCCGTCCTCGCTGGCGTGGGGATGGGCGTTGGGCTCGGTGGCCGGCCCGTGGGTCGCCCACCGGGTGTGGCCGATGCCCACCGTGCCGGTGAGCCGCCTGGGCAGGGCGGCCTCGAGCTCGCGGACCCGGCCGACGCGGCGCACGAGCGTCGGTCCGGACGGGGCGAGGACGCTGATCCCGGCCGAGTCGTAGCCGCGGTACTCCAGGCGCGTGAGCCCCTCGATGAGCACCGGCGCCGCGTGCTGTCGACCGACGTAACCGACGATGCCGCACATGGTGACCTCCTCCTGCCGGTCGGGCCGGCGCGTTGCTGTTGCTGGGTGGGGGCGGCGGCGCCGCCGGGCTGAGGGCGGTCAGCCGTAGATGATGCGCCGAAGCTGCCGCTCGCTCAGCGGGGGCGCGGCGACGAGCCGCTCGTGCAGCTCCTCGGCGATGGCCTGGTAGATCTGCGGGTTGCGGGTGCCGTGGAGCTGCAGCCGGGCGTGCCGGCGCCGCACGTACTCCTCGACCGGCTCGCGGTAGTGCGCGAGGACGTCACCGATGACGCGGGCTGCCTCGCTGTCGCTGAGGCCGGTCGATCCGGCCACGCGGGCGATGAGGTCGGGGTCGGGCACGAGAACGATGATGGCCGAGATGGCTCCGAGCGCCAAGAATCTGCCCGGAATCGGGCAGGATCTCCGCTCTCAGGGACCGTGAAACGCCGTATGCCGTGTGGCTGGGGGGTGACGCGAGGTCACCACCCGGCCACACGGCATACGGGGGAGGGAGGGGCTCAGCCCTGGGCGTCGCCCGTGGGCTGGCCGCCGCGGGTGCGGCGGCGGTTGCGCTGGCGGCGCGGCTTGTCCGCGTCACCGCGGCCGCCGGACTCACTGCGGGTGCCGGCCTCGGCGGTGCCGGAGGAGCCCTCGCCACGGCCACCGGAGCGACGGGTGCGGGTGCGACCGCGGGAGGCGCTGCCCTCCTCGCTGCCGTGGCGGCCACCCTCCTCGGACTGACGCTCCCCACGCCCGCGGCCACCCGAACGACCCCCGTCGCCCTTGCCGGCGCGCTTGCCGGTCTCGCCGAGGTCCTCGACCTCCTCGGCCTCGAGGCCCTCGCGGGTACGGGCCGACTTCGGCAGCGTGCCGGTCGCGGTGGTGGGGATGTCGAGGTCGGTGAACAGGTGCTCCGAGGAGGAGTAGGTCTCCTGCGGCTCGGGGATGCCGAGGTCGAGGACCTTGTTGATCAGCGCCCAGCGGTGCAGGTCGTCCCAGTCGACGAACGTGACCGCGATGCCGGTGTTGCCGGCGCGGGCGGTGCGCCCGATGCGGTGGAGGTAGGTCTTCTCGTCCTCGGGGCACTGGTAGTTGATGACGTGCGTGACGTTGTCGACGTCGATGCCGCGGGCGGCGACGTCGGTGGCCACGAGGATGTCGACCTTGCCGTTGCGGAAGGCCCGCAGCGCCTGCTCGCGGGCGCCCTGACCGAGGTCGCCGTGGATCGCGGCGGCGGCGAACCCGCGCTCGGCCAGCTCGTCGGCGACCTTGGCGGCGGTGCGCTTGGTGCGGCTGAAGATGATCGTGAGGCCGCGGTCCCGGGCCTGGAGCATCCGGGCCAGCATCTCGACCTTGTCCATCGCGTGGGCGCGGTAGACGAACTGCTCGACGGCCTTGACCGTGTGGGCGTTCTCCTGGTCGTCGCCCATGGCACGGATGTGCGTCGGCTGGCTCATGTAGCGGCGGGCCAGGGCCACGACGGCGCCGGGCATGGTCGCGGAGAAGAGCATCGTCTGGCGCGACGCGGGAGTCATCGCGAGCAGCTTCTCGACGTCGGGCAGGAAGCCCAGGTCGAGCATCTCGTCGGCCTCGTCGAGGACGACCGAGCGCACGTGGGACAGGTCCAGGTAGCCCTGCTGGGCGAGGTCGATGAGCCGGCCGGGGGTGCCGACGACGACCTCGACACCGCGCTGCAGCGCCTCGACCTGGGGCTCGTAGGCCCGGCCGCCGTAAACGGTCAGGACGCGCACGCCGCGCTTGCGGCCGGCGCGCTCGAGGTCGCCCGAGACCTGCACGGCCAGCTCGCGGGTGGGGGCGACGGCCAGCGCCTGGGGCTTGCCGGCGTGCGGGAGGGTCGCGAACGCCTCGTCGGAGGGGCTGACGACGCGCTGGATCATCGGCACGCCGAAGCCCAGCGTCTTGCCCGTGCCGGTCTTGGCCTGACCGATGATGTCGTGGCCGCCGAGGGCGACCGGCAGGGTCATCGCCTGGATCGGGAAGGGGTGGATGATGCCGGCGTCGGCGAGGGCCTCGACGATCTGCGGGTGGACGTCGAAGTCGGCAAAGGTCTGCTCTGCAGTGGTCATGAAGTTCTCTCGGATCGGGCCGGGGCCACGCGCGGGGCCGGGATCGTGCACCGGCATCGCAGGCCGCACCTGCGTCAAATGAGCGGGCCGATCGGAGTTCTTCAGGGGTGCCGCCAGAGCGTCCCTGGCAGCTGAGTCGGGCCGACCGGGCACCGGATGTCGACGGGCAGTCTACCGGCGAGCAACTACTGTGTCCGTCCATGGCCGATGTCGAGCACGAGAACGTCCCGCCGGGCACCGACCCCTTCACCGACGACCCGACCTACCGCGCGGCCGTCGTCGACCTCCTCGGCGCCCTCGCCTACGGCGAGCTGACCGCCTTCTCCCGGCTGGCCGCCGACGCCGAGCTCGCGCCCGGGCAGCCGGCCAAGGCGGCGCTGGCGCGGCTGGCGGTGGCCGAGTTCCACCACTACGAGGCCCTCGTGGCACGGCTGAGCGAGATGGGGACGGACCCGGAGGAGGCGATGGCCCCGTTCATCCCCGCCATCGACGCCTTCCACGACCGCACCAAGCCGACCGGGTGGCTCGAGGGCCTGGTCAAGGCCTACGTCGGCGACGGCATCGCCACCGACTTCTACCGCGAGATCTCGAACTACGTGGACCCCTCCACCCAGGAGCTGGTCCGCGCGGTGCTCGAGGACGTGGGCCAGGCCGACTTCGCGGTGCGCACCGTGCGCGAGGCCATCGACGCCGACCCCCGGATCGCCGGCCGGCTGGCCCTGTGGGGTCGCCGCCTGGTGGGGGAGGCGCTCAGCCAGGCCCAGCGCGTCGCCGTGGAGCGTGACGCCCTCGCCTCGCTGCTGGTCGGCGGCACGAACCGCCCCGGGGCCGACCTCGCCGAGATCGGGCGCATGTTCGCCCGGCTCACCGACGAGCACACCCGCCGGATGGGCCGGCTCGGGCTCGCCGCCTGACCGCGGCGCGCACCCGGCATACCTGCCGGTATGGCGAAGGGTCCCGTCCGTGGCGGACGGGACCCTTCGCGCGGTGCTGGGCGGCTCAGACCTTGCTGCGGCCCATGATGCGCTCGTAGGCGACCACGAGGATCGCCGCGACGATGATGCTGAAGATCCACCGGATCCAGTCGATGCCGCTGGTGGCGGCGACCCCGAACAGGCCGGCGAGCCAGTAGCCGATCAGGGCGCCGACGATGCCGATGAGCACGGTCATGATCATGCCGATGCGCTGCCGTCCCGGCAGGACCAGTCGCGCCAGGAAGCCGATGACCGCCCCGAAGATGATGGTGCCGATGATGGTCACGGACCGCTCCTTTCCAGCGCCGCGAGGCGCGTGAGGGGAGGACGGGAAACGTCCCTGCCGACACGGTAGCCACACCATTGGTACGTGCGCCTCCGCCACGGGCAGGGACGCGAACGGGCGGCCCCCGCAGGGACCGCCCGTGTCACGTGTTGGGCCTCAGAGGCGACCGAAGCCGACCTTGCCCTTCTCGGCCGCGCCGATGTCGACGTAGCCGATGCTGGCGACGGGGACGAGCACCAGGCGGCCCTTCTCGTCGGTGAGGCTGAGCAGACCGCCGTCGGCCAGCGCCTGGCGCACGGTCTCGGACACCTGCTCGGGCGACTCGTCGGACTCGAGCGTGATCTCGCGTGCGACGTTCTGCACGCCGATCTTGACCTCCACGGCATTTGCCTTTCGTCAGTGGTGCGGGGAG
>DASSPC010000213.1:0-12356 GCA_035699865.1 Oryzihumus sp.
CCGAAGCCCTGGGGGAGCAGCAGTGACCGAGCAGACCCGGATCAGCGTGGGCGGGGACTACGACGTCGTCATCGGCACCGGCCTGCTGGCCGAGCTGCCCGGCCTGCTCGGTGAGGGCGTGGAGCGGGTGCTGGTCATCCATCCCCGCGCCCTGCGCGCCACCGGCGAGGCCGTGCGCGACGACCTTGCGGCAGAAGGGTTCTCGGCTTTCGTGGCCGAGGTGCCCGACGCCGAGGAGGCCAAGTCCGCCGAGGTGGCGGCGTTCCTCTGGGGCGTCCTGGGGCAGGCCGGCTTCACCCGGTCCGACGCGGTCGTGGCCGTCGGTGGCGGCACGGTCACCGACCTGGCCGGCTTCGTCGCCGCCACCTGGCTGCGCGGGGTCAAGGTCGTGCACGTGCCGACCACGCTGCTGGGGATGGTCGATGCCGCGGTCGGCGGCAAGACAGGCATCAACACCGCGGAGGGCAAGAACCTCGTCGGGGCCTTCCACCCGCCGGCAGGGGTGCTGTGCGACCTGGCCACCCTGACCACGCTGCCGAAGCACGACTTCGTGGCCGGCCTGGCCGAGGTGGTCAAGTGCGGCTTCATCGCCGACCCCCGCATCCTCGAGCTGGTCGAGGCCGACCCGCAGGCGGCGACCCACGCCGAGGGAGCGCCGGTGCGTGAGCTCATCGAGCGGGCGGTCGCGGTCAAGGCCGGCGTCGTCGCGCAGGACCTGCGCGAGTCCTCGCTGCGGGAGATCCTCAACTACGGCCACACCTTCGGCCACGCCATCGAGCAGGTGGAGCGCTACTCCTGGCGCCACGGGGCGGCGGTCAGCGTGGGCATGGTCTACGTCGCCGAGCTGGCCAGGCTGGCGGGCCGGCTGGACGACGCCGTCGTCGACCGGCACCGCGCGGTGCTGGGCAGTCTCGGGCTGCCGACGGCCTACCGCGGCGACCGCTGGCCGCGCCTGCTCGAGGCGATGAAGCGGGACAAGAAGAGCCGCGGCTCGCTGCTGCGGTTCGTCATCCTGGACGACGTGGGCCGTCCGACGCGGCTGGAGGGCCCGGACCCGGCGCTGCTCCAGGCGGCCTACGCCGAGGTCAGCGAGGACACCGCCCCCCGCGGCATCTCCCTCGGCTGACGAGGAGTCCTTGCGCGCACCGCGGGTCCCTGCGGTCCCGTCGTCAGCGGCCGGCCGGCGCGGCCGGGCAGACCGGACCTGCCACGTGGGTGGTCTGCGGCAGGACCAGGGGCTGGACCAGCGTGGTGACCGGACCGGTGGCCGACGCGGGCTCGAGCACGTGGAGCACCAGCGTGCGGGTCTGGCCGGGGCCGATCTCGAGCTCGGAGGTGAACACCGGGCGCCCAGCCTGGGAGTCCACGGTCAGCAGCGCCTGCCGGCCGTCGAGCGTGGCGCCGTCGAACCCGGCGCCCCGGGTGGCGTAGTAGCTGACCAGCAGCCGGTTGGTCCCCGGCGGGACGCTTCCCCTGGGCAGGTCCGCGCGCCCGGCGACGTAGTCGGTCAGGCCGGAGCGGGGCGCGCCGTTGGTGAGCCGGATCGTCACGGTCGCCGGCCGCTGGCTGCCCTGGCAGGAACCGCTTCGGTAGGTCACGTCGCGGCCGAGGTAGTAGTCGAGCTTGTTGCCACCGCCGTTGTTGATGACCACGGCGGAGAACGGCCCGTCGGTGTCGCTGAGCGTGCCGCCGACGGGCTGCCGGGCCAGGACCTGCTGCTCCGCCGGGCGAGTGCTGTAGAGCATGAGCCGGCGTTCGCCGACGGCCTTGCCGAGCGCGTCGGCGAGTGCCAAGGCCCTGGCCGGGCCGCGTTGCAGCACGTCGTCGGCGACCGCCCTGGCGACCACCACGAGGAAGGCCTTGCGCTGGACCGGGTCGGTGAACCGGGCGTAGGCGTCCCGCTCGGTGAGCGTCACGACGTCGGCGGCGTTGAGCACGGTCCCGTCGGCCAGGCGGGTCGGCCCCGTGACGGCGAGCAGCATGGCCAGCGCCGAGGGGTCGGTGGCGATCGCCCCGTCGAGGTGCTGCCCGCTGCGTACCTGCCAGAACCGCATGAGCAGCTGGGCCGCGTCGGGGAAGTGGGGGCCTGAGGTGGTGTTGCCGAAGAAGCGGTCGGGCGCCGCGCCCTGGAAGTGCTGGGCGTAGCCGGCGCTGAGCCCGCCGAGGCCCACCTGGAGCCCGCCGAAGTCGCTGTCGACGCCGAAGTGCTCGAAGGTCAGCCGGCCCCGGTCGGCGCGCAGGATCGCGTAGGCGCCGGGCAGGCCACCCAGGCCGCGCGCCTCGGTGCTGTTCTCGAACGCGACCAGGTAGCGGCGGGTCCCGTCGGCGCCCATCATCGGCGGCACCAGCGTGACGACGTCCTGGGTGGTGGTCAGCTGCCGGCTGAGGTCGCCGACCTGTCCGACCAGCTGGGCCCGCGCCCGGTCGACGGCGCCGACCCCGGTCGTCGCGGGCAGGGCGCGCACCCGGTCGAGGATCACCTGCGCCCGGGCGTGGGCGCGGGCGAGCGGCTGGCGGGCCGCCGTGATCGGGGCCAGGTCGACCCCACCGGGACGGTGGAGGTCGCGGGCGAGCAGCTCGTGCTGCACGGCCCGCAGCTCGGGCAGCACCTGGTGCGAGAGGTCCGCGACGGCGCCCGAGGCGCCGGCCACGGTGGTGAACGGCCGGCCCACGAGGGGGACGGCGGAGGCCAGCCGCCAGACCGGCCCGGAGGTCAGGGCCCGGGCCGCGTCCGCCTCACGCTGGACCTGCCGCAGCCGGGCGTCCACCTCGGTGGGGGGCGCATCGCGGCGGACCAGGTCGGCGCGCAGCAGACCGACCGCCGCCTGCGCGTCACGCAGGTGGCGGTCGGTCTGGACAGCGGACCACGCCAGGGCCACTCCGTAGAGGACCGCGACCGCGGCAACGGCATACGCCCCACGGCGCAGGCGTCGCCGACGACCGGGCAACTCCCCGGAGGTCAGGCTGCGGAGCCGGCGCTCTTGCGGCGCTGCGAGGCGACCACGAGGGCGCCGCCGCCGACGAGGAGCACCAGGCCCGCGCCGACCGTCCCGGCCACGTCAGCGCCGGTGAAGGCCAGCGAGCCGGTGCCGGAGGTGGCGGAGGTGCCGGACGTGGTGCCCGCGCCGGCCGAGCTCACCACCGTGAACGAGGTGCTCTTGGAGACGCCCGAGGTGGATCCGGTCAGCGTGAAGGTGTGGGTGCCCGGCTCGAGGTTGGTCGGCACCCGGAACGAGCCGGAGACGACGCCGCCGCCGCTGGAGCGCCAGGAGCCGACGACCTGCGGTGTGGACCGGACGACACCGGTGACGAGCTCCTTGCTGCCGAAGCCCTTCGCCGAGAAGCTGACCTTCTCGCCGGGCGTGACGGTGGTGTCGCTGACGGCGACGGTGCACTGGCTGGCCGGGTAGCCCCCCTGGCAGGTCGCGGCGTCGGCCGCACCCGCGATGGCCACGGAGGCGCCGGTGAGTGCAGCAGAAAGACTCACGGCAGCAAACGCTGCCTTGAGAGCGCGCATGTGTTTCTCCCCTGTATTCGGAATCAGCGATGGTGATCCATTGCGAAAGGTAGCGGAGAATGTCTGCGTGTGGGCCCTTTCACATGAATTCACTGGCTCGATCTGCTTTTCCCTGAATGCGTATTCTTGCGCCTCTCCTAGAATTCCCGCATGACCTCTCGCGTGCTCGTCCTGAACGGTCCCAACCTCAACCGCCTGGGCACCCGCGAGCCCGAGGTCTACGGCAGCGAGTCCCTCGCCGACGTCGAGCGCGCGGTGCGCGCCCTGGGCACCGAGCTCGGCCTCGACGTCGACTTCCGTCAGACCAATGACGAGTCGCAGCTGGTCGGCTGGGTGCACGAGGCCGTCGACACGGGGGTGGACGTGGTGCTCAACCCCGCGGCGTTCACGCACTACTCCTACGCGCTGCGCGACGCCTGCGCCCTCATCACCTCCGCCGGTCGGCGCCTCGTCGAGGTGCACCTGTCCAACCCGGCGGCGCGTGAGGAGTTCCGGCACACCTCGGTCGTGGCGGGCGTGGCCACCGGGACGGTCGCCGGGTTCGGCACGGGCTCCTACCTGCTCGCGCTCCACGCCCTGGCTCGATGAGCGTCCCGCCGCTGCGCACGGCGCGGCTGCGGCTGGAGCCGCTCGACCCGGCCCGGCACGCCGCCGCCCTGCACGAGCTGTACGCCGCGCCGGAGTTCGCCGCCCACCTCGCCTCGGGAGCGCACGCCACGGTGCAGGACAAGGCCGACTACCTCCGCGTGTTCGAGGGCCTGCCTCCGGGGCTCGGGGGCTGGGTCGCGCACCTGGCCGACGGCTCCGCCGACCCCGGTCGGGTCGTCGGCCGGTTCTCCCTGCGCCCGTGGAAGCACGCGGTCCCCGCCGACCCGCCCGAGGTCGGCTGGTTCCTGGCCGTCGACCAGTGGGGCCGCGGGCTCGCCGCCGAGGGCATGCGCGCGGTGCTTCGGTACGCCACATGGCAGCTGCACCTGTCGTCGGTCCTGGCCCTGGTGCGGCACGACAACGACCGCAGCCGCGCCGTGGCACAGCGTCTCGGTGGCGTGGTGACCGGGCAGGGCAGCTGGTACGGCCCCGAACCGTCGCTGCGCTACGACATCGCCCTGCCAGTGGTGCGTGAGGGCGGGCCGGCGGACCGCGACGCGGTCATGGACCTGTGGCAGCGCGCGGCCCGACGCCCCGACGGGACCCCGGCACCGTTCATCGACGAGGAGATCGCCGACGGCAAGCTGGCGCACGGCATCCGCCGGGTGGCCCACGTCGGCGATGCCCTGGTCGGCATGGCCATCGGCCAGCAGGCGGTGCAGGGCGTCGGCGTCGGCGACGAGCCACCCGTGCCGGGGCTGCTGCACGTCTCCCTCGTCGCCACCGACCCCGCCCATGAGGGCTGGGGCATCGGCTCCGCCCTGGTCGCCGACGTCCTCGACCGTGGCCGGGCGCAGGGCTTCGAGCGGGCCCAGCTGTGGGTGCTCGAGGACAACCCGCGGGCCCGCGAGGTCTACGAGCGGTTCGGCTTCACCGTCACCCCCGAGCACACCCGCGTCGACGAGGCGGGGGAGCGGGTGCTGCGCTACGAGTGCCGGCTCTGAGGCCGCGGACGGCCGGTCGTCCCCGGCCGTCGCACCCCCTCCCGAACGAGGGGGGTCATGGCAGGGCCTCCCAGGATCCGCGCCGGATGCCTACGGTCGACGACATGGACACCCTCACGCTGAACAACGACGTCGAGATGCCCGCCCTCGGGCTGGGGGTCTTCCAGACCCCGCCCGACGAGACCCGGGCAGCCGTGGCAGCGGCACTGGGCACCGGCTACCGGCACATCGACACCGCCGCGGCCTACGGCAACGAGCGCGAAGTCGGTGAGGCCATCCACGGCTCTGGACTGGCCCGCGACGAGGTCTTCGTCGAGACGAAGATCTGGATCAGCGACTACGGCTACGACGCGACGCTGCACGGCTTCGAGAAGAGCGCCGCCAAGCTCGGCGTCGAGCAGATCGACCTGCTGATCCTGCACCAGGCGCTCCCCTCCGAGCTCGACAGGACCCTCGAGGCATACCGCGCGCTCGAGACGCTGCTCGACGAGGGCAAGGTGCGCGCCATCGGGGTCAGCAACTTCATGGTCGACCACCTCACCACGCTGCTGGGGAACTCGACGGTCGTGCCGGCGGTCAACCAGATCGAGGTCCATCCCTACTTCCAGCAGCGGGAGGTCCAGGCGTTCGGCGTCGAGCGCGGAATCCTGACCCAGGCGTGGTCGCCCATCGGCGGCATCACCTTCTACCGCGACGGCAGCCATGGCAGCACGCTCGAGGACCCGGTGATCGGCAGGATCGCCGAGACGCACGGCAAGTCGGCCGCACAGGTGATGCTGCGCTGGCACCTGCAGCAGGGCCGCTCCGTCATCCCCAAGTCGACCAGGCCGCACCGCATCGCCGAGAACGTCGACGTCTTCGACTTCGCGCTGAGCGAGGACGAGCTGGCCGCCGTGGACGGTCTCGACACCGGTCGGCGCGGCGGCCCGGAGCCGACCGACATCACCCTGGAGAGGTTCGGCCGTCCGATCCCCGAAGCCTGAAGGCTCCACCGCCGCGTCTCCGGGACCGGTATTGGGGCCGCCGAGCGTGGTGGCCGGCCGCCGCCGCGTGCGGGCCGGTGCCGCGCTGCCCGCTAGACTGACCGGGATCCCGACCTGACCTCACGGGCGCCCGCCTGCGCTGACCCGCGCACCCGGCGGCCCGTCATACGAAAGAGAACCGCGCGTGGCTTCGACCAACGACCTCAAGAACGGCATGGTGCTCAACATCGACGGACAGCTGTGGTCCGTCGTGGAGTTCCAGCACGTCAAGCCGGGCAAGGGCCCGGCCTTCGTGCGCACCAAGCTCAAGGCCGTGCTCTCCGGCAAGGTCGTCGACAAGACGTTCAACGCCGGCACCAAGGTCGAGACCGCCAACGTCGACAAGCGCGACATGCAGTACCTGTACAAGGACGGCAGCGACTTCGTCTTCATGGACGGCTCGACCTACGACCAGATCCACGTCTCCGAGGACGTCGTGGGCAAGTCGGCCGACTTCATGCTGGAGAACCAGGAGGCGATCGTCGCCACCCACGACGGCGTGCCGCTCTACGTCGAGCTGCCGGCCTCCGTGGTCCTGGAGATCACCTACACCGAGCCGGGCCTGCAGGGCGACCGCTCCACCGGTGGCACCAAGCCGGCCACGCTGGAGACCGGCGCGCAGATCGCCGTCCCGCTCTTCCTCGAGACCGGCACCAAGGTCAAGGTGGACACCCGCGACGGGTCCTACCTCGGCCGCGTCAACTGACGCCCGCACCCGACCGGCCCTGACCGCACCACCGAAAGCAGCCCCCTGATGTCCGCCCGCAGCAAGGCCCGCAAGCGCGCCCTCGACATCCTCTTCGAGGCCGAGCAGCGCGGGGTGAACGTCGAGTCCCTGCTCGCCGAGCGCCTGGCCCACCCCGGCACCGAGGCGCCACTCAACGAGTACACCGTCGAGCTGGTGCAGGGCGTGGTGCGCAAGTGGGTGGCGATCAACGAGCTGCTCTCGACCTACAGCCAGGGCTGGACGATCGAGCGGATGCCGGCGGTCGACCGGGCCATCCTGCGGATCGGCGCGTTCGAGGTTGTCTACGCCGACGACGTGCCCGACGCGGTGGCGATCTCCGAAGCGGTCGCGCTGGCGAAGAGCCTGTCCACCGACGACTCGCCGACGTTCGTCAACGGTCTGCTCGCGCGGCTCGCGGAGGTCAAGCCGACGCTGGTCTGAGGGTTCAGCCACTCATCCGGGAGGCTGGGGTGTCCACCAGGACGCCCCAGCCTCTCAGCATCTCCAGCATCCCCGCGGTGCCGACCTGGTGGATCGAGGCCAGCGCGCGCAGGTCCTCCTCGGTCAGCGGCAGCTCGGGGGAGTCCTCCCCGCGCTGGGAGCGCAGCGTCGCGGCATACCGCTCCAGCGCCTGCGTGGGCTCGCCCTGCAGGCGCGCCAGGGCGCGCAGGTCCAGCCCGTATGCCGTGTCCGGCACCGCACCGGGCACCCCGCCGCCGTCGGGCAGCAGCGCGGCCAGGGCCACCCCGTAGAAGCGGGCCAGCTCGGCCAGCCGCTCGACCGTCACCGCCCGGTCGCCGCGCTCCCAGGAGCCCACGACGACGGCCTTGAACCGGCCCTCGGACCGGTCCTGCACCGCCTGCAAGGACAGCCCCTGCTGGGTGCGCACCGACCGCAGCCGTGCCCCCAGCACCCGCGCGAAGTCCGACGCCACGTCGCCGACCCTACCGCCGGGACGCGCCGGTCCCGCCGTGCCGGCGGGCCGGGTCGGTCCGCGTCCCCGCGGACCGGTACGCTGTGCGGCGACCGACATCCTTTAACGACCCGTCCCGTGAGGCGGGGAAGGAGGTCCTGACGCTGATGCGTCCTGACTCTGGCGTACCCCCGCAGGCCGCGTCCGCAGACGCCGCCGCCCCCCGAGTGGTGATGAGCGAGGCCGACGTCTCGCGGGCCCTGCGCCGCATCGCCCACGAGATCCTCGAGCGGAACAAGGGCGCTCAGTCCCTGGTCGTGCTCGGCATCCCCACCCGCGGCGTGGCCCTCGCCCGCCGCCTCGTGAAGGTCATGGCCGAGGTCGAGGGGCGCGAGGTCCCCGTCGGCGCGCTCGACGTGACGATGTACCGCGACGACCTGCGCCGCAACCCCACCCGCGCGGTGGAGCACACCGACATCCCGGCACCCGGCATCGACGGGCGGACCGTGGTGCTCGTCGACGACGTGCTCTTCTCCGGCCGCACCGTCCGCGCCGCCCTGGACGCCCTGTCCGACCTGGGCCGGCCGCAGGCGGTGCGCCTCGCGGTCCTGGTCGACCGCGGGCACCGCGACCTGCCGATCCGAGCCGACTTCGTGGGCAAGAACCTGCCGACCTCCAGCGCCGAGCGGGTCAGCGTGCGCCTGGCCGAGCACGACGGCGCCGACGAGGTCCTGATCAGTGGGGGTGAGCGCCGATGAGGCACCTGCTGTCCATGCACGACCTCGACCGCGACGGCGTGCTGTCCATCCTGGACACCGCCGCCTCGATGCACGACGTGCAGCGGCGCGAGGTCAAGAAGCTGCCCACCCTGCGCGGCCGCACGGTGGTCAACCTCTTCTTCGAGGACTCCACCCGCACCCGCTCCTCGTTCGAGATCGCGGGCAAGTGGCTCTCCGCCGACGTCATCAACATCTCCGGCAAGGGCTCCTCCACCAGCAAGGGCGAGTCACTCCGGGACACCGTCCTCACCGTGGCCGCCATGGGCGTCGACGGCCTGGTCATCCGGCACGGGGCGAGTGGCGCGGCCGCGCAGGTGTCGCAGTGGGTCGACGCGGTGGTGGTCAACGCCGGCGACGGCACCCACGAGCACCCCACGCAGGCGCTGCTCGACGCCTACACGATGCGCCAGCGCCTCGGCGACCTCGAGGGCCGGCACGTCGCGATCGTCGGCGACCTGACCCACTCGCGGGTCCTGCGCAGCAACCTCATCTGCCTGCGCACCCTCGGCGCGCGGGTCACCGTCGTCGCCCCGCCGACCCTCATGCCGAGCGGCATCGGCACGTGGGCCGCCGCGGACGGCTTCGGGACGGCCTACGACCTCGACGAGGTCCTGCCGCACGTCGACGCCGTGATGATGCTGCGGGTGCAGCGCGAGCGGATGAGCGGCGGCTACTTCCCGACGGCGCGGGAGTACACCGTCGGCTACGGCCTGACCCGCGAGCGGCTGGCCCGGCTGCCCGAGCACGCGGTGATCTGCCACCCCGGCCCGATGAACCGTGGCCTGGAGATCGCCGCCGACGCCGCCGACGCGGCACAGTCCCTGATCCTCGACCAGGTATCCGCCGGCGTCGCCGTGCGGATGTCGGTCCTGTACCACCTGCTGGCCTCCTCGGGTGCCGGCACCGCCGAAGGGAGCGTGGCGTGAGCCTGCTGATCAAGGGCGCCGACCTGGCCGGTGCCGGCGCCGGTGACCTGCTCGTCCGTGACGGGGTCATCATCGAGGCCGGCACGGTCAGCGCGCCCGGCGACGCCGAGGTCATCGACGCCGACGGGCTGGTCGCCCTGCCGGGCCTGGTCGACCTGCACACCCACCTGCGCGAGCCCGGCCGCGAGGACGCCGAGACCATCGCGAGCGGCTCGGCCGCGGCGGCGGTGGGCGGCTACACCGCGGTGCTCGCCATGGCCAACACCTCGCCGGTCACCGACACCGCCGAGGCGGCCGAGCGGGTCGCCGAGCTCGGGCAGCGGGCCGGCCTGGTCGACGTGCAGCCGGTCGGCGCCGTCACCAAGGGCCTGGCCGGCGAGGAGCTCGCCGAGCTCGGCCTCATGGCGCGCAGCCGCGCCCGGGTGCGGGTCTTCTCCGACGACGGCCGCTGCGTCGCCGACGCCCGCGTCATGCGCCGCGCCCTGGAGTACGTCAAGGCCTTCGGCGGCGTCGTGTCCCAGCACTCCCAGGACCCGCGCCTGGCCGGCCCCGACGCCTGCTGTCACGAGGGCGAGCTCTCCGGCCGGCTGGGCCTGCCCGGCTGGCCCGCCGTCGCCGAGGAGAGCATCGTCGCGCGCGACGTGATGCTGGCCCGGCACACCGGCTCGCGCGTCCACGTCGCCCACGCCTCCACCGCCGGCACCGTCGAGGTGCTGCGCTGGGCCAAGGCCCAGGGCATCGCGGTGACCGCCGAGGTCACCCCGCACCACCTGGTGCTGACCACCGACCTGCTCGCCGGCTACGACCCGACGTTCAAGGTCAACCCGCCGCTGCGCCCGGCCGAGGACGTCGAGGCCCTGCGCGAGGCGCTCGCCGACGGCACCATCGACGCGGTCGCCACCGACCACGCCCCGCACGCCCGGCACGACAAGGAGCACGCCTTCGTCGACGCCGCCTTCGGGATGATCGGCCTGGAGACCGCGCTGTCGGTCGTCAGCGACGTCATGGTCGGCTCCGGCCGCCTGGACTGGGCCGGGGTGGCCCGCGTCATGTCCGTCAACCCGGCCCGCATCGCCGGCCTGTCCGGCCACGGCCGACCGCTCGCCGTCGGCGAGCCGGCCAACCTCACCCTTGTCGACCCCGACGCCACGGTCACCATCGACCGGCTGGCGTCCCACTCGCTGTCCCGCAACAACCCCTGGCATGGACGCACCCTCACCGGTGCGGTCCACGGCACGGTGCTGCGGGGCCGCCCCACGGTGCTGAAGGGAGCCCTGGCATGACCCGCCTGCAGGCAGTGGGGGTGCTGCTGATCGTCCTCGGGGTGGTCTACGCCCTGATGTACCTCGGGTGGCTGCGCCGCGCGCGCCGCCACCAGTCCGCCGCGGTCGCCGCCGCGACGGGGACACCGCTGGCCACCTACCGCGCCGAACCGGTCCAGCGCGACGCGACGGGAGAGATCCCCGTGGTCGCCGCGCCCGAGGAGGAGGCGCCGACGCTGATGTCGCTGGAGGAGACCGGCCAGTTCGAGCTGCCCATGGCCATCGACGACTGGGCCCGCGCCGAGGGCACCTACGTCAGCACCACCATCGCCGTCTCCCGTCTCGAGCGGGTCAACGCCGCCGGCCTGGGTGCGAAGTCCGAGGCGACGATGATCGTCGACGGCGCCGGGGTGCGGTGGGAGCGTCAGGGCGCGGTGCCGGTCCACGTCGAGCGGCACACCGTCACCTCGGTGCGCCTCGACCGGGGCATGGCCGGCAAGTTCGTCGGGCAGAACCGCCTCGTCGTCGTCTCCTGGCGCGCCCCGGACGGGCAGATCTACGACACCGGGTTCCTGCCCCGCTACAAGACCGACACCGACGCGCTGATCGAGGCCGTGAACCGGCTGATCGAGGACGGAGACCTGTGAACCCCCACCCCGACCTGCTCGAGCGCGAGCCTGCGATCCTCGTCCTGGAGGACGGGCGCGCCTTCTGCGGCGACGCCTACGGCGCGGTGGGCGAGACCGTCGGCGAGGCGGTCTTCTCCACCGGCATGACCGGCTACCAGGAGACGCTCACCGACCCCAGCTACCACCGGCAGGTGGTCGTCATGACCGCCCCGCACGTCGGCAACACCGGCGTCAACGACGAGGACCCCGAGTCCCGGCGCATCTGGGTCGCCGGCTACGTGGTGCGCGACCCCGCGGTGCGCCCGTCGAGCTGGCGCTCGCAGCGCACCCTCGAGGACGAGCTGTCGGCGCAAGGCGTCGTCGGCATCAGCGGCATCGACACCCGCGCCCTGACGCGGCACCTGCGCGAGCGGGGCGCCATGCGGGTCGGCGTCTTCTCCGGCGCCGCCGCGCGCGAGCCGCAGGACCGGCTGCTGGAGCGCGTGCGCACCGCCCCGCAGATGAGCGGCGCGGCCCTCGCCGGCGAGGTCACGACCACCGAGCCCTACGTCGTCCCGGCGGTGGGGGAGAAGCGGTTCACCGTCGCGGCCCTCGACCTCGGCATCAAGGCGATGACCCCGGCGCTCATGGCGCAGCAGGGCATCGAGGTGCACGTGCTGCCGGCCACGGCCACGTTCGAGCAGGTGACGGCGCTGTCCCCGGACGGCGTCTTCTTCTCCAACGGGCCTGGTGACCCCGCCAGCGCCGAGCACGAGGTCACCCTGCTGCGGCAGGTCCTCCACGCGCGGATCCCGTTCTTCGGCATCTGCTTCGGCAACCAGCTGCTCGGCCGCGCCCTCGGCTTCGGCACCTACAAGCTCAAGTACGGCCACCGCGGGATCAACCAGCCGGTCATCGACCGCACCACCGGCAAGGTCGAGGTCACCGCCCACAACCACGGCTTCGCCGTGGACGCACCGCTGGACGGCGCGGTCACCGCCCCCGGCAAC
>DASSPC010000214.1:0-8514 GCA_035699865.1 Oryzihumus sp.
AAGGAGGCCGTCGCCTTCGCCGTGCTGGGCTGGATGACGTGGGCCGGGCACCCGGCCTCCCTGCCGTCGGCGACGGGGGCCCGGGGGCCGCGAGTGCTCGGCAGCATCACCCCGGGTGACGGGCCGCTGACCCTCCCCCGCGCCGGAGCCGCGCCGACGAGACTGGTCCTCGACCAGGCCTGAAGCGCTTCCCCCTCACAGCCGAGGACTTGCGCCCCCGCCCTCCGCCGGGCCGCGGGAACCTCGAAGAGGACCCAGCGTCGTGCACCGTCCCGCGGCGCGAGTTCGTCGCGAACGAGCGCATCGTCGACACGTGGTCGCTGGCCCTCGAGGGGACCGAGACCTACACCGTCGGCGCCGAGGGCTCCGGTTCGCGGGTGACGCTCCAACGCCGCCGGCGCTCGTTCTGGCGGCTGCGGCTGCTCGACACGCTGGCGGATCGCTTCGAAGGGCCGGAGAGCGAGCGGTTCCTGGTGAGGCTGAAGCAGCTCATGGAGTCGTCCGGCGCGGCGGCGAAGGCGGCGGGATGACGTCCAGCGACGACTGATCCCTTGAGGGACAACGGGGTTGGCCGCTGGCCCGCACCTCGTCGCGCTGTCCGGACGCGCGCCCGCACCCTCCTCCGGAGAGGGCACCGCCGGACGTGCCGGACACAGCGAGCTCATGGCTGGCGCCTAGGTCACGTGTGGCACGGAAGTGGCCTGTGGGTAGGTTGATCCGCATGACTGACGCCGCCGTTGCCCCGGGACGCCGTCCGCTCGTCGTGCTCGACAAGGTCAACAAGCACTTCGGCTCGCTGCACGTCCTGCAGGACATCGACCTCACCATCGGCGAGGGCGAGGTCGTCGTGGTCATCGGGCCGTCGGGCTCGGGCAAGTCCACGCTGTGCCGCACGATCAACCGGCTGGAGACGTTCGAGTCCGGCTCGATCACCATCGACGGGCGGCCGCTGCCCACCGAGGGCAAGGAGCTGGCCCGCCTGCGCGCCGACGTCGGCATGGTGTTCCAGTCGTTCAACCTGTTCGCGCACAAGACGATCCGCGAGAACGTCACGCTCGGGCCGATCAAGGTCCGCGGCCAGGCCAGGGCCGAGGCGGACCGGCGTGCCATGGAGCTGCTCGAGCGGGTCGGCGTGGCGCACCAGGCCGACAAGTACCCCGCGCAGCTCTCCGGCGGGCAGCAGCAGCGCGTGGCGATCGCGCGCTCGCTCGCCATGGACCCCAAGGTGATCCTCTTCGACGAGCCCACCTCGGCGCTCGACCCGGAGATGATCAACGAGGTCCTCGACGTCATGACCGAGCTGGCGAGGTCCGGCATGACGATGGTCGTGGTGACCCACGAGATGGGCTTTGCCCGCCGTGCCGCCGACCGGGTGGTGTTCATGGCCGACGGCCAGGTCGTCGAGCAGGCCACGCCGCAGGAGTTCTTCACCAACGCTCAGTCCACACGGGCGAGGGAATTCCTCGCCAAGATCCTGACGCACTGAAGTCGCGTCCAACAGGGAGGAAAACGCATGAACGTTCGTCGAATCGGCATGGTGGCGGTCGCTGCCGCTGCCGTGCTGGGTCTGGCGGCCTGCGGGGGCGGCGGCGGGGCCGGCGACTTCAAGATCGGCGTCAAATACGACCAGCCCGGCATGGGCCTGAAGGACGGCGCGAAGTACACCGGCTTCGACATCGACGTGGCCAAATACGTCGCCAAGGAGCTCGGCCACTCCGAGAGCGACATCACCTTCGTGCAGGCGCCCACGCCGCAGCGCGAGACGCTCATCTCCACCGGCCAGGTCGACTTCATCGTCGGCACCTACTCCATCACCGACGCCCGCAAGCAGAAGGTCTCCTTCGCCGGGCCGTACTTCGTCGCCGGTCAGGACCTGCTGGTCCGCTCCGACGACACCTCGATCACCGGCCCCGACTCCCTGGCCGGCAAGAAGCTGTGCTCGGTGAAGGGCTCCACCTCCGCGGCCAAGGTCAAGGACAAGTACCCGGGCGTGCAGCTGCAGGAGTACGACACCTACTCCAAGTGCGTCGAGGCGCTCTCGGCCGGCGCGGTCGACGCGCTGACCACGGACAACACGATCCTCGCCGGCTACGCCAGCCAGCCGCAGTACAAGGGCAAGCTCAAGGTCGTCGGCCAGACGTTCTCCGAGGAGCGCTACGGCATCGGCATCAAGAAGGGCGACAAGGCCCTCTGCGAGAAGATCAACACCGCCATCAAGAAGATGCAGGACTCCGGCGAGTGGCAGAAGGCGATCGACAAGAACCTCGGCCCCGCCGGCTTCAAGGTCGACACCTCCCAGAACCCGCCCAAGGTCGACACCTGCTCCTGAGCCGGGAACGACCAGCCGGTATGCCGTCCGCGCACCTCGCGCGGACGGCATACCGGCGGGTGACACGCACGCAACGAAGGGCGGCTCATGGCTGACCTGCTCAAGCAGTACGACGTCCTCGGGGCGTTCTGGATGACGATCGTCCTGACCGTGTTCTCCGCGGTCGGGTCGCTGGTCATCGGCACGGTGGTCGCGGTGATGCGGGTCTCCCCCGTGGCGGTCCTGCGGACGATGGGCGCGGGCTACGTCAACATCGTGCGCAACACCCCGCTCACGCTGATCATCGTCTTCTGCAACATCGGCCTGTTCGTCAACCTCGGCCTGCGGCTGGCGGACAAGTCCTCCTCGACCTTCCTGGTCGACAACAACATCCGTCTGGCCGTCCTGGGGCTGTCGATCTACCACGCGGCGTTCGTCTGCGAGGCGCTGCGCTCGGGCATCAACACGGTCCCCGCCGGCCAGGCCGAGGCGGCGCGCTCGCTCGGGCTGACCTTCGGGCAGAACATCCGCCACGTGGTGCTGCCGCAGGCGTTCCGCGGCGCGATCACCCCGCTGGGCAACACGATGATCGCGCTGACCAAGAACACCACCGTCGCGTCGGCGATCGGCGTCGCCGAGGCCTCGGGCCTGATGAAGGAGATGATCGAGTTCAGCCCTGACCAGCTCGTCCTGGTGTTCCTCGTGTTCGCCCTCGGCTTCGTGCTGCTCACGCTGCCGATGGGCCTGGTCTTCACGACGATGTCCCGGCGCCTGGCGGTGAAGCGATGACCTCCCAGGCCGTCCTGTTCGACACCCCGGGGCCGCGGGCGCGCCGCCGCCACACGCTGGCCGCCGTCGCCGGCGGCGTGGTCGTGCTCGGTGTCCTCGCCTGGGCGCTGTCCCGGCTGGCCGCCAGGGGCAACCTCACCCCCGCCAAGTGGAACCCGTTCGCCTCCGCCGACACGTGGACCGAGTACCTCCTGCCCGGCCTGGTCGGCACCCTCGAGGCGGCGGCGATCTCGATCGTGCTGGCGCTGGTGCTGGGACTGCTGCTCGGCATGGGCCGGCTGTCCGAGAACCGGCCGCTGCGGTGGTTCTGCTCGGTGTTCGTGGAGTTCTTCCGCGCGGTGCCGGTGCTCCTGATGATGATCTTCGCCTTCAACCTGTACGCCGTGTACCAGGTCTTCGACTCCGAGCAGCTGGCCCTGGCCGGCGTGGTCACCGGGCTGACGCTCTACAACGCCTCGGTCATGGCGGAGCTGGTGCGCGCGGGCGTCGGCTCGCTGCCGGCCGGGCAGCGCGAGGCGGGGCTCTCGATCGGCCTGACGCCCACCCAGACGCTGCGCTCGATCCTGCTGCCCCAGGCACTCACCGCGATGCTGCCGGCGATCGTCGGGCAGCTGGTCGTGGTGCTGAAGGACTCGGCCCTGGGCTCGATCATCACCTACGTCGAGCTGCTCGCGCAGGGTCAGACGCTCGGCACGGCGCGGGCCAACATGGTGCCCGCGTTCATCGTGGTCGCCGCCATCTTCATCGCGATCAACTACCTGCTGACGGTGCTCGCCGGCCGCGTGGAGCGCCGGATGCGCCGTCGTGGCCACACCAGCGCCAAGGCCGCGCCGGCGGCTCCCGGCCAGGCGGGCTGAGCGCGCCACAGCAACGTGTGACAGCCTCGTCCCGCATGGGAGACCTGTCATGAGGAAGCTGATCGGACTCGTGGTGCTGCTGGTGGCGCTCGTCGGCGTGGACCGCGGAGCCGCCCACCTCGCCGGCCAGCAGGTCGCCGACCGGATCCAGCGGTCGGCGCACCTGCAGACGCCACCGCACGTGACGGTGGGCGGGTTCCCGTTCCTCACCCAGGTGGTCCAGGGCCGCTACACCCGGGTGTCCGCCCAGACCACGGGGCCGGTGTCGGTCAACGGGCTGGACGTGGACCGGCTGGAGGCGTCCGTCGAAGGTGCCCGGGCGCCCCTGTCGGCTCTGGCCGGGGGCACGCTGTCCTCCGTCCCCGTCGACCACGCCCAGGCCGGGGCACACATCACGTGGGCCGAGCTCGACCGCCTCGTGGCGGCACGCCTGCAGGGTCAGGGACTGCGGCTGACGTTCTCCTCCGGGGGCGGCAACACCGTGCGTGTGCGGGCCGCCGTGACCACCCCGCTGGGTGACGTGACCGTCCGCGGCGACGCCGACGTGACCGTGCGCCAGGGCGTCCTGCGCGTGGCGGTGTCCGGCGGCGACCTGCGGTCGGCCCCCACGGTCGTGCGCTCAGCGCTGCAGAACGCCCTGGACCGCTCGTTCCCGCTGCCGAAGCTGCCGATGGGCTTCACGGTCACCTCGGCCGCCCCCGACGCGACGGGGCTGGCCCTGCAGGCGCAGGCCGGCCACACCACCCTCGCCCTCCCCTGACGTCCGCCCCCATCCCGCCGACAGGGAGGTTCCTCCGGGTTTGGCGCCAGCCGAAACCCGGAGGAACGTCCCCGTCGGGGGTGTCCCGGAGTGCGGGTCGGCGCGGTCCAGCCGGCGGGAGGTGAGGCGGCTGACGTCGAGCCCCCGTGCACGACGAAGGCCCGGACCTCGAGGGCCCGCACACGACGAAGGCCTGGACCTCAGGGGCCCACACACGACGAAGGCCCGGATCCGTGCTGGATCCGGGCCTTTCGCGTGGAGCTCCCCCGATTGGACTCGAACCAATAACCTGCCGGTTAACAGCCGGCTGCTCTGCCAATTGAGCTACAGGGGATTGTTGCGGGCTGCGCTCGCGGGCGTAACTGTAGCAAAGGTTTCGGGCTGTTCCGAAACCGCCCGCGCCGGTGTGGCGAGCCGTGTCAGCGGGTGATGCCGACCTGGTCCTCGAGCTCGGCCAGCGCCTGGGCGACCTGCTCCTGGACGGTCACGTCACTGGCCCGGACGCCGCGACCGAGGACCGTCTGGGAGACCAGCTCGCCCGTGCGGAAGTCCTTGCGGATCGCGACCCTGGCCATCCGGCGCTCCCCCACCGACAGACGCTGGGCGAGGACGACGCTGGCCTGGACCCGCTCGCGCAGCGTCTCGGGGAGCAGGGTCTGCTGGTCGCGCAGGGTCCACTGGACCGGCCGCGTCCCGTCGACGAACGTCACCGTGAGCAGGAAGGTCTCGTGCTGCCACACCCCCGCGTCCACGACGTGCCACGGCCGCCGCAGGCTCACCGCGGCGGCGTCGGGGGCGACCACGCACAGCGCCCACGTCGTCGCCACCACGGTGGCGCCGGTGGCGTCGTCCACGGCGTGGGCGAGGACACGCTCCCCCCGGCCGAGCTCGAGCGTCGCGGCGACGTCGCCGGGCAGGTCGGGCTGGGTCTTGCGGAGGCGGGGCAGGCGCATCAGCCCAGCCTGTCACGGAGGGCGACGAGCTCACGCTGCAGCCCCTGGAGCTGGACCGAGAGGGCCCGGGCAGCCTCGGGGTCGCCGGACTCCATGCGTCGCAGCGCGCTCAGCGCGTCGGCGATGCGCCGGGTCAGGGCCACCTCCTGGACGCGGACGAGCAGGGAGCTGAGGTAGCGCCGTTCGGGCAGCCCGGTGGCGCCGTCGATCCTCGTCGGGAGCGAGGCCACCGCCAGCTCGCTCACCAGCGGCCGGACGGTGGCCGCGGCAGCCTCGGTGACCCGGTCGGCCCACACACCGGTCGAGGCGGCGGCGCCCGGTCCGCCGGCCGCGCGGATCGCGTCATGGACGGCGCGGTGGGCCGGCGCGGTGAACGCCGCCGGGTCGATGACGTCGAGCTCTGCCGCGTCGAACTGGCCCGGGAACTGCAGCACCGCCTGGAGCAGCTGCCGCTCGGCCACCACCACGGGGTCGCGCAGGTCGGGGTGCGGCATGAGGTGGGCCTCGTCGCGCCGGTCGTGCTCGGGCTCGCCCCGGCCGCCACCGCCCTCCGGGCCATGGCCCGTGCCGTCACTGCCGCGCCCCGGCGACCCCCCGGACGCCGCGTCGCGGGCGGCGATCCGCCCGGCGCGCCCGACCTCGGCAGCCACCTGCTCGACCTCGACGCCGATCCAGCCGGCGACGGTGCGGGTGTACTCCGGGCGCAGGGACCGGTCGCGGATGCCGGCGATGATCGGCGCCACCGCCCGCAGGCCCTGGATGCGCCCCTCGGCGTTGGCCAGGTCGAAGCGCGCCAGGGTGGTGCGGACGGCGAACTCGAACATCGGCAGGGCGTCCTCGATGAGCGCGCGCACCGCCAGGTCGCCGCCGGACTGGCGCAGCTCGCACGGGTCCTTGCCGGAGGGCTCCACGGCGACGAAGGACTGGGAGGCCCAGCGCTGGTCCTCGGCGAAGGCCCGCATCGCCGCCTTCTGGCCGGCGGCGTCACCGTCGAAGGTGAAGACCACCTTCGCGGGCGCCATGTCGCTCTCGTCGCGCATGAGCCGGCGCAGCACCTTGATGTGGTCGACACCGAAGGCTGTGCCACAGGTGGCCACGGCGGTCTCGATGCCCGCGAGGTGGCAGGCCATGACGTCGGTGTAGCCCTCGACCACCACCGCGGTGCGGTCACGGGAGATGGCCTTCTTGGCCAGGTCGAGGCCGTAGAGCACGGTGGACTTCTTGTAGATCGCCGTCTCGGCGGTGTTGAGGTACTTCGCCTCGATCCGGTCGTCGTCGAACAGCCGCCGGGCGCCGAAGCCGACCACGTCGCCGGTGATGTCGCGGATCGGCCACATGAGGCGCCCGCGGAAGCGGTCGTAGAGCCCGCGCTGCCCCCGCCCGGCCAACCCTGCGGTCACGATCTCGTCGTCGCTGAACCCCTTGGCCCGCAGGTGCCGGGTCAGGGCCTCACCGGCCCGCGGGGAGAAGCCGACCCCGAAGTGCTCCGCGGCGGACCGGTCGAAACCCCGCTCCCGCAGGAAGTCGCGCCCGGCGCGCGCCTCAGCCAGGTCGACCAGGGAGACGGCGTAGAACTCGGCGGCCACCCGGTGGGCCTCGACCAGCCGGGACCTCTTGCCCAGCCCCTCGTCCCGCCTCGGTCCGCCGCCGTCCTCGTAGTGCAGCTCCATGCCGAGCTTGCCGGCGAGCCGCTCGACGGCCTCGCTGAAGCTGAGGTGCTCGACCTTCTGCACGAAGGAGATGACGTCGCCACCCTCACCGCAGCCGAAGCAGTGCCACGCGCCGACCGCGGGGCGGATGTTGAAGGACGGCGACTTCTCGTCGTGGAAGGGGCACAGGCCCTTGAGCGAGCCGGGCCCGGCGCTGCGCAGCGTGACGTGCTCGCGCACGACGTCCTCGATCGACGAGCGTTCCTTGACGAGAGCAACGTCGTCGGCCTTGATCCGACCCGCCACAGAGCCTCCTTGGTGTGCCGCGGCGAGTCTAGGTGGTCACACCCACATCGCGTGCAGGGCCGTGGCGCGCGGGTCGGTGTAGCCGGCCACCTGGTCCACGACCGCGCGCATCGCCGCCGCGTCGTCCCCGGCCTCGCGCCAGTCGGCGAGGTGGGTGACGTCGAGCCGGTCCTCCGGCTTGTCCAACAGCGCCTCGACCAGGTCGCGCACGACATCGCGCTGCCGCGCCATCACCTGGAGCCGCTCCGCGGCGTTCATGACGAAGTGCGCCGCCACCCCCTTGAGCAGCGCGCACTCCGCCCGGACCTCGTCGGGCACGACCAGGTCCGCGGCGTAGCGGGTCAGCGGGCCCGGGCCGTAGGCCGCGCGGGTCGCCTCCTCCACGGCCAGCACGAACCGCCCGACCAGCCGGCTGGTCATGTCCTTCAGTGCCGCCAGGTCGGCGCGGGAACCGTTCCAGGACAACGGGATCCACCCGGTGTCCAGCAGCCGGGCCATGGCCCGAGCCAGGTCCTCCTCGGTCAGGTCCGGGGCGTAGGCCGCACGCGCCACCTCGACCACCTGCGCCATCTGGGACTCCGAGCGCAGGTCGGCCAGGACGACCCGGCCGGAGGCGACGGCGTCCTCCACGTCGTGCACCGAGTAGGCAACGTCGTCGGACCAGTCCATGACCTGGGCCTCGAGGCACCGGCGGGTCGGGTCGGCGTCCGGCGCTCCGAGCCGGACCCACTCGAAGACCGGCGCGTCCGCGGCATACACGCCGAACTTGGCCGTGTGCGACGGCGCCTCGCCGCGCCGCCACGGGTACTTCAGGACCGCGTCCAGGCTGGCCCGGGTGAGGTTGAGCCCGGCCGGGCGCCCGTCGGGGTGCGTGCGCTTGGCCTCCAGCCGG
>DASSPC010000215.1:0-5814 GCA_035699865.1 Oryzihumus sp.
CGGGTGACTTCGCCTCCCTCGGCGCCGATGGGTTCGGCTTCTCCGACACCCGCCCGGCGGCGCGGCGCTACTTCCACATCGACGGCCCGTCCCTCGCGGTGCGGACCCTGCAGATGCTGGCCAGGCGGGGCGAGGTCGACGCCTCCGTGGCGCGGGAGGCGGCCGAGCGCTACCGCCTGCTCGACATCACAGCCGGCACCTCCGGCAACGCCGGCGGCGACGCCTGACCGGACAGCATACCCGGCCCGGACACCACGGAGGGCGGCAGCGAGCGTCACGCTTGCTGCCGCCCTCCGGCGTTCCCGGGGGTATCTGCGTCAGCGCCCCGGCGGTTGCCGGCGCTCGTCCTGCGTCGCCGCGGCACCCGCCGACGGCAGGGGCCGGTCGACGGCGGTGGCTGACCGCCACGGCTCGCGCCACGGCGCGGCCTCCCAGCCCTCCATGATGTAGATGCGCTCGAGCGCCACCTTCTCGTCCCGGAACTCCATGAGGTTGACGACGAACTGCCACGGCTGACCGTTGTAGGAGATGAGGTTCTCGACCACGACCAGATCGTCGCGGTGGACGACCCGGCGGATGTGGAAGCGCACGCCGTAGGGCATCTGCTCGCGCCACACCTTGAAGTTGGCCACGCCCTCGAAGCGCTCCCCGGACTGGGGGAACTCCAGCACGGCGTCGTCGTGGTAGATCTCGTGGGTGATGTCCTGGTCGGTGCCTGCGTACTCCCAGTGGCGCCGAAGCCGGGCCTGGAGCGTGGCCTCGTCGAGCATGGCGGCCTCCTTCGTCCCGCACCCACGGTAGGCCGACACCGTCGGGCCGCCCACCACCTCGTGCTGCAACGCCGCCACAGCGGCCGGGCAGCGGCCGCCGGGACCGGCTGCGTCGCCGCTCACGCCGCCTTGTGGTAGCTGACCCGCACCAGCCAGGCGTTGACGGCGGTGACCCCACGGTCGGCCTGGTCGGTGAAGAAGCCGTCCACCCCGGCCGCCAGGAAGCGCTCCTCCAGGTCCACGACCCGCCCCGGCGTCGCCGGGGCTGTCCCCACGCGGAAGTCCGTCGGGAGGAAGGTGTTCTCGGCGCGGAACGTCCACGGGAACACCAGCAGGCCCGCCCGGTGCGCGTCGGCCACCAGGGTCGTGGGCGCCCCGAGCGCCCCGCTCGACGTGCGGGGGATCACCTCCGAAGCATCCGGTCCGATCGCCTGCACCCCCCTGCTGGCCACGTCGGACAGTCCCGCCGGGGTCAGCGCGACCCCACGGCTGGGGGTCAGCAGCATCTCGCGTGCGGTCAGCCCGTGGTCGGCACGCAGCTGCTGCAGGGTCGGCAGGTCGAAGCACTGCACCCACAGCGGGGCGGCCGGCGAGTTCAGGCCCGCACGGGAGACCGCCGCCACGAAGGGCGTCTGGAGGTCCAGCCCGATCGAGGCGAAGTACCCGGGCATCTTCAGCTCGGGGAAGACCCCGATCGGCCGGTGGAGCCCTGCCGACAGCCTGGCCCGCAGCGCCAGGATCTCGTCGAACGTCGGCACCTGGAACTGGCCGTCGTACCGGGCGCTGACCGGGCGGAGGGTGGGGAGACGCTCCTTGGCCCGCAAGGTGCGCAGCTCGGCGAGCGTGAAGTCCTCGACGAACCACCCGGTGTGGCGCGCCCCGTCGATGACCTTCGTGGTGCGCCGCGAGGCGAACTCCGGGTGCTTCGCGACGTCCGTCGTGTCGTCGAGGGTGTTGTCGTGGCGGGCCACCAGCACGTGGTCCCTGGTCGAGACCAGGTCCGGCTCGATGAAGTCGGCGCCCATCCGGGCCGCCAGCTCGTAGGAGGCCAGCGTGTGCTCGGGCCGGTAGCCCGACGCGCCGCGGTGGCCGATGACGATGGGCCGGGCCGGGCGCGTCACGCTCGACCGCCGCGCCGGGACTGCCGGGCTCGGCACCTGGTAGGCGGCCAGCACGACCGCCGGCGACGTGGACAGCGCTTGCGTGTGGCGCGCGGGGTCGTGAAGACCGCCGGACCACACCGTGGCAGCCACGGCCACGACCCCCAGAAGACGCATCACGAGCACCATGAGTACCAGCCGTCACCGGCGCGCGCGCCCGGTTTGCCCATTTCGTGACCGGACAGACGGCGGGGCGGTGGACGCCGGCCGTGCGCCCGGTCGACGAGGGGGCCGAGCAGGCCGACGCGAGCGAGCGCGGTCAGGCCCCCAGGCGCAGAGGGCGTGACCTCTGCCCCTTGTGCCCGGCATACAAATAGGCTGGTGGCATGGCCAGCAAGGGCAGTCGGATGAGCGCCGCGACCCGGCGTCGCGTGGAGCGCAGCGCCGGGGCGCTGTCCACCGGCGCGATCAAGCGGATGGAGGCCAACCTCGACTGGTATCGCGCGCTGTCCGCCGAGGACCGCTCATGGGTCGGGCTGGTCGCCCAGGCGGGCATCGCCGCATTCATCGCCTGGTGCCGGGACCCCTCGGCCCAGCCGCACATCACCGCCGACGTGTTCGGCACCGCGCCGCGGGAGCTGACCCGCTCGATCAGCCTCGGGCAGACCCTGGACCTCGTGCGCGCCGTGGTCGACGTCGTCGAGGACGACGTGGCCGACCTGGCCGCCCCCGGCGAGGAGCAGGCGCTGCGCGAGGCGGTGCTGCGCTACTCCCGCGAGATCGCCTTCGCCGCCGCCCAGGTCTACGCCGAGGCCGCGGAGGCCCGCGGCGCGTGGGACGCCCGGCTGGAGTCACTCGTGGTGGACGCCGTCCTGCGTGGTGAGGCGGACGACTCGATGCAGTCCCGGGCCGCGGCGCTGGGCTGGGGCTCGGTCAGCCACGTGGCGGTGGTGGCCGGGGCGACCCCCTCCGGGGACACCGCGGGGGTGGTCGACGCGCTGCGCCGGGCCGCGCGGCGCCTCGACGTGGAGTGCCTCGCCGCGGTGCAGGGCCGGCGCCTCGTCGCGATCCTCGGTGGCGTGGAGGACCCGCTGGCGGTGGCCCGAGCGCTGGGCGGCCACTTCGCGGAGGGGCCGCTCGTGGTCGGCCCGTCGGTGCCGCACCTGTTCGCCGCCGGGCGCTCGGCGCGCGCGGCGCTGTCCGGCCTGGGGGCGGCGCGGGCCTGGCCGGAGGCGCCGCGCCCGGTGCTGGCCGACGACCTGCTGCCCGAGCGGGTGCGTGCCGGCGACGCCCCCGCGCGCCGGATGCTGGTGGACCAGGTCTACCGGCCGCTGGCCGGCAGCGGCACCGCGCTGTTCGAGACCGCCGCGGTCGACCTCGAGGGGGGCGGCGGGCTCGAGGCCACGGCGCGGGTGCTGTTCGTGCACCCCAACACCGTCCGCTACCGGCTGGGCCGGATCGCCGCGGTCACGGGCTACGACCTGGCCCAGCCCCGGGAGGCCCACGTGGTGCGGATGGCGTTGGCGGTGGGCCGACTGGCCGAGCCGGCCCAGCGTCCCTGGCGCCGCGGCGTGCCAGGTCAGGAGCCGGTCATGCCCCCGTCACCGGACGGTAACCCGGCCGACGCAGAGCTCGAGGCGTTGTAGGAACCCTCCAAAACACGCCCGATTAGTTCGTGGCGTTCGGTCACGGCCTCCCCCGGGCGCAGCGGCAAGGCTGGAGCCGTGCTCGTCATCGTCTGCCCTGGACAGGGCTCCCAGACCCCCGGTTTCCTCGCGCCCTGGCTCGAGCTGCCCGGCTTCCGTGACCGCATGGCGTGGCTCTCGGCCGTCGCCGGCATGGACCTGGTCGCGCACGGCACCGAGTCCGACGCCGAGACCATCAAGGACACGGCGGTCGCGCAGCCGCTCATCGTCGGCGCCGGCCTGATCTCGCTGCTCGCGCTGTTCGAGCACCCCGCCGACGGGCACCGCGCCGTCGCCGCGGGTGCCGGTCACTCGGTCGGCGAGATCACCGCCGCGGCGGCCGCCGGCGTCATGACCGCCGAGCAGGCGATGGTGTTCGTGCGCGAGCGCGGCCGGGCCATGGCCGCCGCGAGCGCCGTCACCCCGACCGGCATGAGCGCCGTCCTTGGCGGCGACCCCGAGGACGTCGCTGCGACCCTGGAGCGCCACGGCCTCACCGCAGCCAACAACAACGGCGGCGGCCAGCTCGTCGCCGCCGGCACCCTCGAGCAGCTCGAGGCGCTCAAGGCCGACCCGCCGGCCAAGGCCCGCGTCATCCCCCTGCAGGTGGCCGGCGCGTTCCACACCCACCACATGGCTCCCGCGGTCGACGTGCTCGCCGGCTACGCCCGCGCGATCTCCACGCACGACCCGCGCACCCGCCTGGTCTCCAACGCCGACGGTGCCGTGGTCCACGACGGCCGTCAGGTGCTCAAGCGCCTCGTCAGCCAGGTGAGCAACCCGGTGCGCTGGGACCTGTGCATGGAGACGTTCAAGGACATCGGCGTCACCGGCCTGATCGAGATCCCGCCGGCCGGCACGCTGGCCAACCTGGCCAAGCGGGGGCTGCCGGGGGTCGAGGTGCTGGCACTGAAGACGCCGGACGACCTCGGGGCCGCCCACCGCATGGTCCGCGAGCACGCCCAGCCCAGCGAGGTGGCCGACAACCCCACCTGGCGCCTGGTCATCGCCCCCGCCAAGGGCACCGTCACCTACACCGTCACCGAGGCCGGCACCACCGTGCCCGCCGGGTCGATCGTCGCCACGGTCAACACCCTGCGCGACAGCTACTCCGTCACCGCACCTCACGGCGGACGGGTCATCGAGTGGCTCGTGGAGGACGGCGACCCCGTCTCCCCCGGTCAGCCGCTGCTGCGCCTGCACCCCACCGAAGCCTGAGCGACCCGGAGATGAGCGAGATGACCCAGCCCACCCACCGCGGGACGCTGAACCCGCCCGCCGGCGCCAAGCACGCCCGCATCTGGGGCGTCGGTGGCTACCGCCCCGAGCGGGTGGTCACCAACGAGGAGATCTGCACCTGGATCGACTCCTCCGACGAGTGGATCCGGGAGCGCTCCGGCATCGCCACCCGACGCTGGGCCGCGCCCGAGGAGTCGGTGGTCGACATGGCCGAGCACGCGGCCCGCAAGGCGCTGGCCGCGGCCGGGATCAACCCCTCCCAGGTCGGCGCGGTCATCCTCGCGACCGTGACGCACCCCTACCAGACCCCGGCGGCGGCCCCGATCCTCGCCGACCGGCTCGGTGCCACCCCCGCGGCGGCGTTCGACATCTCGGCGGCGTGCGCCGGCTACTGCCACGGCATCTCCCTGGCCAACGACATGGTCCGCGGCGGCAGCGCCGAGTACGTCCTGGTCGTCGGCGTGGAGAAGCTGTCCGACTTCACCGACAAGCACGACCGGGGCACCGCGTTCATCTTCGGTGACGGCGCCGGCGCCGCGGTCGTCGGACCGTCGGACTTCCCCGGCATCGGCCCCACCGTGTGGGGCTCGGACGGCGCCCAGTGGGAGACCATCTCCCAGCGCGACCCGTGGACCAGCGTGCGCGACCACGACGTCGACTGGCCCGCCATCGGCATGGCCGGGCAGTCGGTCTTCCGCTGGGCGGTCTGGTCGATGGCCCCGGTCGCCCAGGCGGCGCTGGACAAGGCCGGCGTCAGCGCCGACGACCTCGACGCGTTCATCCCGCACCAGGCGAACATGCGGATCATCGACGCGATGATCAAGCAGCTCAAGCTGCCCGCCCACATCCCGGTGGCCCGCGACATCGCCGAGACCGGCAACACCTCGGCCGCCTCGATCCCCCTGGCCACCGAGCGGATGCTCGAGCAGGGCGAGGCGCCGCACGGCGGACTGGCCCTGCAGATCGGCTTCGGCGCAGGCCTGGTCTACGCCGCGCAGGTCGTGGTCCTGCCCTGATGAC
>DASSPC010000216.1:0-3307 GCA_035699865.1 Oryzihumus sp.
CCCGCCCAGCGAGCCGAGGTCCTGCGCGTTCGGCCGGAACCCGGCGTCACCCGTCGTGATGTAGAGGTAGCCGTCCGGGCCGAACGCCAGCCGCCCACCGTTGTGGTTCCCGGCCTTCGGGATGCCGCTGAGGATGACCCCTTCTGCGCGAAGGACGTTGTCGCGCAACGACATCCGCAGCACCCGATTGTCGCCGGCGGCTGTCGCGTAGACGAACAGCTGGTGGTCCGAGGCGAAGTGGGGGGACAGCGCGATACCGAGGAGGCCACCCTCCCCACCGGGGACGACCCCCGGCACCTGGCCGAGGACGCGCGGACGCGCGCCCGGCCGGACCAGCAGCACCCGGGCGGTATCGCGCTCGGTCACCAGGGCGCTGCCGTCACCGAGCAGGGCCAGGCCCCACGGCACGGACAGCCCCGTGGCCACCGTCGTGGTCGTGCTGACCGGCGACGGGGTCGGGGAGGGCCGCGAGGCGGTCCCGGGAGGTGCCGGCGACGCGGGTGTGGGGGAGGTGCCTGCGGCCACCGGGGCGCTGGAGACCACGGGCCCGGCCGGGGTGCCCGAGGTGCACCCGGCCAGGGCCACCGCCGTCGCGACGAGGACCGCCGCGGTCGCCCTCATGGCACCGATTCTCGCAGTTGGGGAATACCACGGCCCCCCGGCGGCTTGAACAGGGTGGATGGCAGACGCGAGCAGCGTTGCCGCCCAACCCCCTTGTTCATCGCGGGACCGACTCGTCGGCACCCGCGATCTGACGACCCCAGGAGGCCGCTGTGACCGTGAACGCCACCCCGACCCGAATCTCTGCGGCCCCCACCACCGACGCCACCACCTGCACGCCGCGCCTGCAGGTGCCCCGCTACCCGCGGGTGCGCTTCGCCCTGTCCGAGCGGGCCGCCCGCCGTCACCTCGAGCAGTTCGAGGGCAAGCAGGGCCGGTAACGTCGGGCGCATGCCCGTCATCTCCCTGCCCGACGCGACGTGGTCGGGTCTGGTCGGCGAGCTGGCCGGGGTCGAGGTCGTCCAGTGGGACATGACCTGCCCCGCGCCGCGCGCCGACGAGCTCGAGCTGGTGGTGCCGCCCTACCTCGGGGCGCGCGAGCACCTGCGCGACCTGCGTGACCTGCCCCGGCTGCGTCTCGTGCAGCTGCTGACGGCCGGCTTCGACGACGCACTGCCGCACATCGGGCCCGGGGTGCAGCTGGCCAACGCAGCGGGGGTGCACGACGCCTCCACTGCCGAGCTCGCCGTGGGCCTGACCCTGGCCGCCGAGCGCGGCCTGCCCGAGTTCGTCGGCGCCCAGGCGCGCTCGCAGTGGCTGCCCACGACGATCCGCGGCTCGCTGGCGGACAAGAAGGTCCTGGTGCTCGGCTACGGCTCGATCGGGCACGCCGTCGCGCGTCGGATGGCGCCGTTCGAGGTCAGCCTGACCGCCGTCGCCTCGCGGGCCCGCGCCGGCGACGAGCTCGTGCCCAGCGTGCACGGCGTCGACGAGCTGCCCGACCTGCTGCCGCAGCAGGACGTCGTGGTGGTCATCGTGCCGCTCACCGAGGCGACCACGGGTCTGGTGGACGCCGGCTTCCTCGCCGCGATGAAGCCCGGTGCGCTGCTGGTCAACGTGGCCCGCGGCAAGGTCGTCGACACCGACGCCCTGGTCACCGCCCTGCAGGCCGGCCGGGTGCGAGCCGCCCTCGACGTCACCGACCCCGAGCCGCTGCCCGGCGACCACCCGCTCTGGCAGGCACCCGGCGTGCTCATCAGCCCGCACGTCGGCGGTGCCACCGACGCCTTCGCTCCCCGAGCGGCACGGCTGCTGCGCGAGCAGCTGTCCGCGTTCGTCGGCGGCCGGCCGCCGCTGAACGTGGTCCACACCGGCTGAACCCGTTGCCGCTGTCGGTCCCGCGGTCCAGACTGCGAGGCATGACGCAGACTGTGGTGGGGATCGGGACGCGCAAGGGGCTCTGGCTGGCGCGCAGTGAGGACAGGCGGACGTGGTCCCTGGAGGGGCCGCAGTTCATGATGCGCGAGGTGCCGAGCATCGCCTTCGACACGCGCGAGGGGCGGGACCGCGTCCTGGTGGGCGTGCGCTCGGAGCACTGGGGGCCGACCGTGATGCGCAGCGAGGACGGCGGCCGGTCCTGGGACGAGACGCCGGAGGGGGCGATCCGCTTCCCCGAGGACACCGGCGCGGCACTCGCCCGGGTCTGGCAGCTGGTGCCCGACCCGCACGACGCCGACGTCGTCTGGGCCGGCACCGAGCCCCACGGCCTGTGGCGCAGCGCTGACGGCGGGCGCACCTTCGAGCTGGTGCGCGGCCTCTGGGACCACCCGCACCGACCCGAGTGGGGTGAGGGCGCCGGCGGCGGGGCCATCCACACGATCCTGCCCGACCCGCGCTCCGCCGAGTCGATGCTCGTGGCCATGAGCACCGGCGGGGTCTACCGCACCGCCGACGCGGGGAGCACGTGGGCGGCCAGCAACCGCGGGATCAAGGCGTCCTTCTACCCCGACCCGTTCCCCGAGTTCGGCCAGTGCGTCCACAAGGTGGCGCGGGACGCCGCCGAGCCCTCGCGCCTCTACGCGCAGAACCACCACGGGGTCTACCGCTCCGACGACGACGGTGCCTCGTGGGAGTCGATCGCCGAGGGGCTGCCCACCGACTTCGGCTTCGTCATGCAGGCCCACCCGCACCGCGGCGACAGCGTCTGGGTCGTGCCGATCACCTCCGACCGGGAACACGTGCCCCCGCACGGCGAGCTGCAGGTGCAGCACACCACCGATGCCGGCCGGACCTGGCAGGTCCACCGCTCCGGCCTGCCGCAGCCGTCCTGGACCTGCGTGCTGCGCGACGCGTCCGGCGTCGACTCCCGCGAGGACACCGGCTTCTACTTCGGCACGCGCAACGGCGACGTCTACGCCTCCATCGACGGCGGGGCCTCGTTCACCCGGATCGCGGAGCAGCTGCCCGACGTGCTGTGCGTGCGGGCGGTGGACCTGCCGTGAGCCCCGACGTGCGGGTCGTCCTGCCCGGCGTGCTGCGCGAGCTGGCCGGCGGGCAGGCCGAGCTCGATGTCCCCTGCGAGGAGGGCGCCGTCGTCCGCGACGTGCTCGACCGGGCGCTGGCCGACCGGCCCCTGCTGGGTGCCCGCGTGCGCGACGAGACCGGCGCGATGCGCCGTCACGTCAACGTCTTCCTCGACGGCCGCGACGTCCGGTTCGACGCGGGCCAGGACACCCCGGTGCGCGCCGGCGGCGTCATCCACATCCTGCCCTCGGTCTCCGGCGGCTGAGTCACTCCGCCGGGGCCA
>DASSPC010000217.1:0-2159 GCA_035699865.1 Oryzihumus sp.
CCGATGGCCACGACGCCGCCGACGAAGGAGGCGCTGGTGCCGAGGTAGCTCGGCACCTTGCCGTTGACGATCAGCAGGAAGCAGATCGTCGCGATGCCGCTCATCAGGATCGCGAGCTGCGGGTTCAGCCCCATGATCAGCGGGAAGACGAACGTGGCGCCGAACATCGCGACCACGTGCTGAGCTCCGAGTCCTACGGTCTTCCCCCACGAGAGCCGCTCATCGGGCGCCACGACGTCGGTCGGACCCATGATCCGTCCGTCACCGTGCAGTTTCCAACCCAACGCCATCAGGTCCTCCTTGTGTGCGCCACGGGCGTGGCACGGATCACGCCGGGCGGCGCGATGCGTGAACGCTAGGCCCAGCGTGGGGGCGCCGCTTGGTGATTTGTTGACAGTCACACGGCGTGTCGGTTGGTCACAGTTGTGGCCCGAGGGGACGAATCGGCTCAGATCCCACGCATCTGGACGACCTGCAGCGCCAGCGACAGGGTCAGGCGCAGGTTGGGGTCGCTGGTGAACGGGCCGAGCATCCGCTCCAGCTTCACGATGCGGTAGCGCAGCGTGTTGTAGTGGAAGTGCAGGATCCGCGCCGTCTCGGCCACGTTGAGGTTGGTGTCCAGCAGCACCGAGAGGGTGGCGCGCAGGTCGGCGTTCTCCGGGGTGTCGTTGGTGACCAGCTCCCCGAGCGCCTCGGCGACGAAGCTGCGCAGCTCGGCGGTGTCGGGCACCAGGGACAGCAGGCGGAAGATGCCGAGGCCGTCGAAGTGCGTCAGCGCGGAGGGCCCGTTCATCTGCCGGCCGACGCTGACCGCCTTGCACGCCTGCTCGTAGGCCTGGGGCAGCTGGTCGGCCGAGTCGATCGGCCGGGAGATCCCGGTGGAGAAGGACCGGCGCCCGCCGCCGCCGTCCCCGCTGACGACGCGCACCATCTCGCGCACCGTCCGGGTGATCGACTCGGTGTCGGCGTCGCCGGGGACGCCGAGCACGCTGACGACCTCCTGGCTGAAGCCGACCACCGGGGCCCGTTCGTCGCGGACCCGGACCACCTGGTGCCACGCGGTGGCGAACCGGTCCTGCAGGGAGCGGACCTCGTCGCGGCTCAACCCGCGCGGCGTGGCGTGTGGGTCGGTCTCGGCGACGACGACCACCATCCGGCGGCCGATGTCCCAGCCGAGGGAGTCGGCGTGCGCGGTGACCCGCTCGGCCGTGCCGGCGCGCCCGGCGAGGGCGTCACGCAGGAAGTCGGCCTGGTACTTGCTCTCGACCGCCGAGACCGCCTGGGCCTTGGTGATGGCCAGCGCCGCGACGGTGGCCGCCCGCTCGAGGGTGTGCACGTCGTCGGCGGTCAGCTCGTGGGCGGCGTTGAACGCCACGAGCCGGCCGTGGTCGAGCGCGCCGGCCACGATCCGCACCACCGCCCGCCGGGCCCGGTCCCCACCGGAGGCCCGCGCCCCCACCGGCTCGCCCTCGACGAGGAACCGCCCGGTCGGGTCGAAGCAGTCCAGCGCGAGGGCGCCGGCGAGGTCCTCCTCGGTGGCGCCCGCGCTGGCGCGCACCCGGCCGTCCGCGGTGGTGACCATCACCGCCCCGCCGAGGATGCCGGCGAGCTCCTCGCACAGCCGGTCCAGGCCGCCGCCGGTGAGCACGATCTGCACCAGCGCGCGGTGGGCGTCCTCGGCCCGGGCGAGCATCGCCGCCTGCCGGTTGAGCACCTCGGTCAGGACCTGGTTGATGATGTCGTCGAACCCGACGTCGTCGGGCAGCGCGATGACCGGCAGGCCGAGCCGGTCGGCCTCCTCCAGCATCGCCGCGGGCAGCTCGGACAGGTAGCGGCCGAGCTTGACGGCGATGCCCGCCAGTCCGCGCGCGGCGAGCTCGCTGACGAGCACGGGCAGGCTGTGCGGCACGCCCCGCAACGGGTAGCCGGTGGTGAGCAGCAGCTCCTGGGGCTTGACCCAGGGCAGGATGTCCGGCACCTCCATGACGTTGAGGCGGCTGACCAGCCGGTCGAGCCCGGCGTGACCGGCCAGCACCCGCGCCCCGCGCAGGCACTCCAGCTCCAGGACGGTGCCGAGGCTCAGCCCGGGACCGGGCATCCCGACGGCGCCGTGCGCTGGCAACTCCCGGTCAACACGGGCCGAATCCTTGGCAACATTG
>DASSPC010000218.1:0-14038 GCA_035699865.1 Oryzihumus sp.
GTCGGGCGCGCCGACGACGTGTTCAAGGCCTCGGACTACCGGATCAGCCCGTTCGAGCTGGAGTCGGTGCTCATCGAGCACCCCGCGGTGGCCGAGGCCGCGGTCGTGCCCTCGCCGGACCCGACCCGGCTGGCGGTGCCCAAGGCCTACGTGGTGCTGGCGCCGGGTCACGAGCCCACCGCGGAGACGGCGCGCGACATCCTGGCCTACTGCCGCGAGCACCTGGCGCCGTACAAGCGGATCCGGCGGATCGAGTTCGCCGAGCTGCCCAAGACGATCTCGGGCAAGATCCGCCGCGTGGAGCTGCGCGGGCGGGAGCAGCAGGCCCACGGCACGGGTCAGGACCCCACGAGCCGGGCCAGCGCTCAGGAGTTCTGGGAGTCCGACCTGGCCTGAGCGGCCGGCAACCGGGGTTCAGGCCCGGGTGAGGTAGCGCACGCAGGAGTCCACGGAGACGAGCTCGGGGTAGTCCTCCTCGTCGATCCGGGCTCCGCGCCCCGTGCTCAGCGTCTCGGCGAAGGCGAGGAAGTCCAGGGAGTCCAGCTCGTAGGCGTCGCGCAGGTCCTCCTCCGGCGCCAGCGTGGAGGGGTCGGCGTCAGGGACCACCTTGTGCAGCGCCCGGGCAACGAGGTCGCGGGCGTCCTGCTCGGTCAGCGTCATGGCTCCTCCAGGATGTGCAGCTGCCGGTCGACCTCGGTGAGGAAGCGGGACCCGACGAAGCCGTCGGTGGCCCGGTGGTCCGCGGCGAGGGTGACCCGGACCAGCGGGCGCACGCCGAGCATCCCGTCCACCGCCCACGGGCGCTCGAGCACCCGGCCCACCCCGACCAGGGCGACCTGCGGTGGGTGGATGACGCCGTGCACGAGGTCGACTCCCTGCTCCCCGAGGTTGGTCACCGTGATCGTCGGGTCGGCCAGCTCGGTGCGGCGCAGTCGCCGGGCACGTGCCCGCTCGACGAGGTCGCGCAGCCGCGCCATGAGCTCAACGGTGGACAGGCGGTCGGCGTCGTGGATCGCCGGCGCCACGATCCCCCCGCCCCGCAACGAGATCGCCACGCCGAGGTGCACGCCGTCGCCGGGGCGGAAGGTGTCCTCGACCCAGAAGCCGTTGAGCTCGGGGTGCTTCGCCGCTGCCTGCGCCACGGCCCGCAGCACCAGCGCGGCCGGCACGATCCGCCGGGCCACGTCGAGCTCCCGGTTGCGGGCGTGCATCCACGCCAGCGGCTCCGACAGCTCGATCGTCGTCTCGAGGTAGTAGTGCGGCACCTCGCGGTTGGAGCGCGCCATCAGCCTGGCGATCGCCTGCCGCATCGGGTCGGAACCGTCGGTGCCAGGTGGTGCGGGCGTGGCCGGACCCCTCCCCGGCGCCGTGGGAGCGGGCTGGGAGGCTGCGGCGGCGACGGCGGTCATCGCCGCACGGGGTTCCTGCGCCCGCGCCCGCACCTGCGCCGCCGTCACGGCACCGGAGGGGCCGGGGCGCAGGTCGCCCAGCGCGACGCCCAGCTCCGCCGCCAGCCGGCGGGCATAGGGACTGACCCGGGGCCGCCGCTCCCCCACCGCTGTGCCGGTGGCCGCGGTTGCCGGGCCAGTTGCCGGGCCGGTTGCTGGTATGCCGCTCGCCGGTATGCCGGTCGCCGCAGCACGCGTGCCGCCTCCCCCCGCCGGGACTCCCCCGGGCACGGCCGCGGTGGCGGCCACCTCGTGGGCGGCGAGCGCCTCGCGCTCGACGTCCTCGCGCAGGATGCGTCCGCGCGGCCCGGTGCCGCGCACGGCGGCGAGGTCGACGCCGAGCTCGCCGGCCAGGTGCCGCACCAGCGGGGTGGCCAGGGGCAAGGCCGCTGCCGGCCGCGGGGTCGGCGCGGTCCCGGCGGCCGCCTTGGGCCGGGGAGGTGGCGCGGCCCGCGGTGCGACCACCGGTGCCACGGGCTGCGCGGCGGGCACCTGCGGGGCAGGCACCGGCGCAGCGGCCCCGGCCGGCAGGATCCGTGCCAGCGGGGTGCCCACCGGCACCTTGGTGCCGGGACCGACGACCTGCTCGCCCATGACCCCGGACTCGAACGCCTCGACCTCCACGGCCGACTTGGCGGTGTCCACGACCGCAACGACCTGTCCGGCGGTGACCGGCTCGCCCGGCCGGACCAGCCACTCCAGCAGCGTCCCCTCGTCCATGTCGGCACCCAGCGAGGGCATGACGAAGTCACCCATCGGCGCCCACCACCCGCCGGCAGGCCGCGGCCACGGTGTCTGCCTGGGGCAGCGCCGCGTCCTCGAGGTGCTTGGCGTAGGGCACCGGCACCTCCGCGCTGCACACCCGCTCCACCGGGGCGTCCAGGTCGTAGAAGGCCTCCTCGGCGATGCGCGCGGCCACCTCGGCCGACAGGCTCCCGCTGCGCCAGCCCTCGTCCACGACCACGGCCCGGTGGGTGCGCCGGACCGAGGCCAGCACCGTGGCCGAGTCCAGCGGGCGAAGCACGCGCAGGTCGACGACCTCGGCCGAGATCCCCTCTGCGGCAAGGGTCTCCGCCGCCGTGAGCGCCTTGCCCAGGCACCCGCCCCACGCGACGACGGTCACGTCGGCGCCGGCGCGCCGGATGGCTGCGGAGGTGATGTCCACCTCCGGGGCGGCGTCCTCGAGCGGCCCGGACACGGCATACAGGGAGCCGTGCTCGAAGAGGATGACCGGGTCGGGGTCGAGCAGGGCGGGCCAGAGCATGCCGCGCGCGTCCTCCAGGGTCGCCGGCGCGAGCACCCGCAGGCCGGGGATGTGGGCGTAGAACGCCTCGAGGCTGTGCGAGTGCTGCGCGGCCAGCTGACGCCCGGCGCCGGTGGTCATCCGGATCACCAGGGGCACCGCGACCTGGCCGCCGGACATGTGCAGCAGGGTGGCGGCGTTGTTGAGGATCTGGTCCAGGGCCAGCAGGCTGAAGTTGACCGTCATCACCTCGACGACCGGGCGCATCCCGCCGATCGCCGCGCCGATCCCGGCCCCGACGAACGCCGACTCCGACAGGGGCGTGTCCCGGATGCGCTCGGGGCCGAACTCCTCCAGCAGCCCCATGCTGACGGCGAAGCAGCCGCCGTAGCGGCCGACGTCCTCGCCCATGAGGAACACCCGCTCGTCGCGCGTCATCGCATCCCGCAGCGCGGCGCGCATCGCCTCGCGGTAGGTCGTCTCCACCACCGTCACCGCTGGCCCTCCTCGGAGTGCACGAACCGGGTCAGGTCCTCGACCGGCTCCAGCGGGGCCGCCTCGGCGAAGCCGACCGCCTCGGCGATCTCGGCGGCCACGGCGGCCTCGATGTGGGTCAGCTCCTCGTCCACCGCCACGCCCTCCTCGCGCAGCCGCGCCGCGAACACCTGCACCGGGTCACGCTCGCGCCAGTGCTCCACCTCGGCCTTGTCCCGGTAGAGCTCGGGGTCGTACATGCTGTGCGCGCGGAACCGGTAGGTGCGCATCTCCAGGAACACCGGCGCCTCGCCGCTGCGGACGTCGTCCAGCGCGCGCCGGGTGGCCTGGTCCACCGCCTCGACGTCCATGCCGTCCACCGGCCAGGCCGGCATGCCGTAGGCCGCGGCGTGGAGCGCCAGGTCGGTCATCGCGAGCTCCCGCTCGATCGAGGTGCCCATGGCGTAGAGGTTGTTCTCGCAGACGAACAGCACCGGCAGCCGCCACAGCGCCGCGAGGTTGAGCGACTCGTGGAACTCCCCCTCGGCGGCCGCACCGTCGCCGAAGAAGCAGACGGCCACCCCGTCCCGGTGCTGCATCCGCTCGGCCAGCCCCAGCCCGACCGCGAGCGGCAGGCCACCGGCGACGATCGCGTTGCCGCCGTAGAACCGCCGGCCGGTGTCGAACAGGTGCATCGAGCCGCCGCGGCCCCGGCTGGACCCGGTGACCCGGCCGAACATCTCGGCCAGGACCTCCGGCATGGGCAGGCCGCGGGCCAGGGCGTGGCCGTGCTCGCGGTAGGTCGACACCACCGCGTCGCGCGACGCGAGCGCCCCCATCACCCCGACCGCCACGGCCTCCTCGCCGATGCACAGGTGCATGAAGCCGCGGATCCGCGTCTGGCTGTAGAGCTGGACGCACGCCTCCTCGAACCGGCGGATCCGCACCATCTGGGCCAGCATCGACAGCCGGGCGGCGGTCCGGTCCTCCTCCGTCGGGACGGCCGCCTTGGCGGCACGCCCGGACCGCGTGCGGGTGCTCATGCCGGGGGCTCCAGCGTCGAGGTGTCGCCCTCCTCCAGCCCGAGCTCGCGGGCGCGCAGCAGGCGGCGCATCACCTTGCCGCTGCGGGTGTGCGGCAGGTGCTGGTCGAAGTCGACCTCCTTGGGTGCCACCGCCCCCAGCCGCCGGCGGGCGAAGGCGAGCAGCTCCTCGCGCAGCGCGTCGTCGGCGGTGAACCCGTCGCGCACCGTGACGAACGCCTTGACCACCTCGCCGGCGACCGGGTCCGGCTTGCCGATCACCCCGGCCTCGGCGACCGCCGGGTGCTCCATCAGCGCGGTCTCGACCTCGAACGGCCCGACCAGGTGGCCGGCCGACTTGATGACGTCGTCGGCGCGCCCGACGAACCAGTGGTAGCCCTGCCCGTCGACCCGCACGAGGTCGCCGGTGAGGTACCAGCCGTCGGCGAACGAGGCGGCATACCGCTGCTCGTCGTGCAGGTAGCCGCGGAACATCGAGGGCCACCCCCGCCGCAGGCCGAGCTCCCCGACCAGGCCCGGCTCGGTCAGCACCCGCACGTGGCCGTCCGGCCCGACCAGCGCCCGGCCGTCCTCCCCGCGCTCGAGGACCGCGGTCTCGATGCCCGGCACCGGCCGGCCCATCGAGCCGGGGCGGACCTCGGCGCACCGGTAGTTGGCGACCATGATCGCGCCGGTCTCGGTCTGCCACCAGTTGTCGTGCACCGGCAGCCCCAGCACGTCCCGGCCCCAGACGACGACCTCGGGGTTGAGCGGCTCCCCCACGCTGGCGATGTGCCGCAGCGCGGACAGGTCGTAGCGCCGGGGGAGCTCCTCGCCGGCCCGCATGAGCATCCGCAGGGCGGTGGGGGCGGTGTACCAGACGGTGACGCGCTGGTCCTGGAGGAGGGAGTACCAGCGCAGCGCGTCGTAGTCGCGGGCGTCGGTGACCACGGTCGCGCCCAGGGTGAGGGGGGCGATGACGCCGTAGGACATCCCGGTGACCCAGCCGGGATCGGCCGTGCACCAGAAGACGTCCTCAGCGCCGAGGTCGAGCACCCACTGGGCCGTCGCACGGTGCACCACCACCGCCTCGTGGGCGTGCACGGCCCCTTTGGGCCGGCCGGTGGTGCCGCTGGTGAAGTGCAGCAGGGCCGGGGTGTCCGGGTCGGTCGGCGGGATGGCGAAGTCCTCGCCGGCGGCGTCCATCGCCTCGGCGAGGTCGATGCCCCCGGGCACCGTGTGCGCGGTGCCAGGGTCGCCCCCGACGAGCAGCACGTGCTCGAGGTCGGGCAGCTGGTCGCGCACCGGCTCCACCTTGCGGCGGTACAGCGCCGGCGTCGTCACCAGCACCCGCCCGTTGCCGAGTACGAGCCGGTCGCGCACCGGCTCGGGCCCGAACGCGGAGAACAGCGGGCAGAAGACGCTGGTCGCCTTGAGCGTGCCGAGCGCGGCGACGAACAGCGCCGGCTGGCGCCCCATCAGGCTGAAGACCCGCTCCCCCGGTGCCACGCCCAGGCCGCGCAGCACGTTGGCGAACCGGTTGGTGTGCCCGGCCAGCGCGGCGTAGGTCACCTCGCTGGTCTCGCCGTGCCGCCCGACCGCCAGGATCGCCCGGCGACCGCCACGCCCCTCGCGCACGTGCCGGTCGAGCGCCTCGTCGGCGATGTTGAGCCCGTGGTGGCCGGGCAGCCCGGCCAGCTCGCGCCGGGCATCCTCCCAGCGAAAGCCCGCCCGGGCCGCCTCGTAGTCGGCCAGCCGGGGCGGCGGCCCGCTGCCTGCGGACGGCGCGATCGGGGGCCAGACGTGCGTGCTCACCGCGGCCATGCGCGCCACCTCCACGTGCCGGTATGCCGTGACCAGAGTCAGGTGCCCCGTCGCACCCGACCACGGCACAACGTCCCGGCGGGAGGGGTCCACCGGCCCACCTCACCCACGCCGCACTCGCCGCGGCGGCCACGTCCCGGACGCGCCTGCGGGTCCGGGCGGGCACTGGCAGCATGACCGGCATGGAGTTCCAGGAGGTCGTCCGCCGTCGCCGCATGGTCCGCCGCTACGACCCCGACCGGCCGGTGCCGCCGGAGGTGCTCGACCTGGTCCTGCGGACCGCGATCCGGGCACCGAGCGCGGGGTTCAGCCAGGGCTGGGACTTCCTGGTCCTGGCTGAACCGCAGGAACGCCAGGCGTTCTGGGCCGCGACGACCGACCCCGACGCCGAGCCGGACAGCTGGCTGACCGGGCTGATGAGTGCGCCGGTGCTCATCGTCTGTCTGTCCGACAAGGGCACCTACCTGCGCCGCTACGCCGAGCCGGACAAGGGGTGGACCGACCAGGACGAGGCCCGCTGGCCGGTGCCCTACTGGGACGTCGACACGGGGATGGCCGCGCTGCTCATGCTGCTCACCGGCGTGGACGAGGGCCTGGGCGGGCTCTTCTTCGGCGTGCCGCCGGAGTACCACGAGGACGTGCTGGAGGCGTTCGCCATCCCGCACGACCGGTCCATCGTCGGCGTGGTGGCCCTGGGCTTCCCCGCGGCTGACCGGCGCAGCCCGAGCCTGCGCCGGGGCCGGCGGGAGGTCGGCGAGGTGGCCCACCGCGGCCGGTTCGGCACCCCCTGGGCGCCCTGACCGACGCACTCACCCAGCCCGCCGTCCGCCCGCGGGCCCCTGACCCGTCTCACCGACCCCGCGGGCGCACGCCGGGTCGGACGCACATGCCACGGGCCGGCGGCCCGACCGCGGGTCGGGCTCACGCTCCCATGCACCACCCGGGCGGACCCATCCCTGCCCAGGTGCCGTCACCTGAGCACGGACGCCGAAAACAAACACGCTCACAAACCCGTTTCTGTGGTTTTTTGTGAGAAACCCTTTACATCTATGTGACCGCGGGCACACACTGAGGCGATCGGCACGCCAATCCAGGAGGTCCCCGGTGTACGCGGAAGAGCGCCAGCAGCACATCCTCGAGACGGCCCGCACCGACGGCCGCGTCGAGGTCACCGCGCTGGCCGAGCAGCTCGACGTCACCCCCGAGACCGTCCGACGTGACCTGACGGCGCTGGAGCGTCGCGGCCTGCTGCGCCGGGTGCACGGGGGCGCGATCCCGGTTGAGCGCCTCGGCTTCGAGCCGGCGGTGGCCACCCGCGAGGAGCGGCTGGTCACCGAGAAGGAGCGCATCGCCAAGGCCGCCCTGGCCGAGCTGCCCGACGAGGGCACCATCCTCATCGACGCCGGCACCACCACCGGCCGCTTGGCCGAGCTGCTCCCCCGCGACCGCGAGCTGACCGTGGTCACCAACTCGCTCACCGTCGCCGGCCAGGTCGCCACCCAGGCCAACCTGTCCCTCTACCTGCTCGGCGGCCGGGTCCGCGGGCGCACCCTCGCCTGCGTCGGGGAGTGGGCCGAGCGGGCCCTGGCCGACATCTTCGTCGACGTGGCGTTCGTCGGCACCAACGGCCTCTCCCGCGAGCGCGGCCTGACCACCCCGGACCAGTCCGAGGCCGCGGTCAAGCGCGCCATGATCTCCTCCGCCCGCCGCGCCGTCGTGCTCACCGACCACTCCAAGGTCGGCATCGACCACTTCGCGCTGGTCTCCCCCCTGGCCGAGATCGACACGATCATCACCGACAGCGGGCTCGACGCCGAGACCGCCGCCGAGCTCGAGGGCGAGGGCCCGGAGGTGATCCGGGCATGATCGTGACGCTGACGCCCAACCCGAGCATCGACCGCACCGTCTCGATCAGCCACCTCGAGCGCGGCGAGGTCCACCGGGCCACGTCCTCCCGGGTCGACCCCGGGGGCAAGGGCGTCAACGTCTCGCGCGCCCTCGCCGCGCACGGCCTGCACAGCGTCGCGGTGCTCCCGGCCGGTGGCGCCGAAGGCGCCCTGCTGGAGCGGCTGCTGACCAGCACCGGTGTCGAGGTGCTGCCCGTGCCGATCGGCGGGTCGGTCCGCGCCAACGTCGCCCTGGTCGAGCCCGACGGCACCACCACCAAGGTCAACGAGCCCGGACCGACCCTGACCACCGCCGAGCTGTCCTCGCTGGTCGCCGGCGCGGCCACCGCCCTGATGCGTGGCCCGAGCTGGGTGGTCGGCTGCGGCTCGCTGCCGCCCGGGGTCGACGACGAGCTGTATGCCGGGCTGGTGCGGCGCGCCCGCGCCGCCGGCGTCCGCGTCGCCGTCGACACCTCCGGGGTGCCGCTGGCCCGGGCCGTCGCCGCCGGGCCGGACCTGATCAAGCCCAACCACGAGGAGCTCGCCGAGCTGGTCGGCGCCGCCCTGCCGACGCTGGCCGACGTGCACACCGCCGCCAAGGGCCTGCTCGGCCAGGGAGTGCGGACGGTCGTGGTCAGCCTCGGCCGCCACGGCGCGCTGCTCGTCACCGACGGCCTGACCGCCCACGGCCGGGCCGCCGTCGACCGGCCGCTGAGCACCGTCGGCGCCGGCGACGCCCTCCTGGCCGGCTACCTGCACGCCACCGCCACCGGCTCCGCCCCGGACGCGGCCCTGGCCGCGGGCGTCGCCTGGGGCGCAGCGGCGGTCGGGCTGCCGGGCAGCCGGATGCCCAGCCCCGGTGACGTGCACGGCATACCCGTGCTGGTCACCCACCACCCCGACCTGACCCTGCGCCTGGCTCCCTGAGCCGGACCACGACCCTGCGCACCCCGACCCGCCCACACCGCAAAGGAACCCGCACATGGCACTGATCACCGACAAGCTCGTGGTCCTCGACCTCGAGGCGCCGGACCGCCACGCGGCCACGCGCATCCTCGCCGAGGCACTTGACCGCGAGGGCCGGGTCACCGACCTCGACGGCTTCCTCGCCGACGTCCGCAAGCGCGAGGAGCAGATGCCCACGGGCCTGCCGGGCGGGATCGGCATCCCCCACGCGCGCAGCGCCCACGTCACCGAGCCCTCCCTGGTGTTCGGCCGCACCGCCGGCGTCGACTTCGGCGCCGAGGACGGCCCGGCCACCCTCATCTTCCTCATCGCGGCCCCCGAGGGCGGCGGCGAGGAGCACCTGGCGATCCTGGCCAAGCTCGCGCGCCGCCTGGTCCGCCCGGACTTCCGTCAGTCCCTCCTCGACGCGCCCGACAGTGCCGCGGTCGTCGACATCGTCACCCGAGAGGTGGTCAACGCATGAAGTTCGTCGCCGTGACGTCATGCCCCACGGGCATCGCGCACACCTACATGGCGGCCGAGTCCCTCGAGCAGAGCGCGAAGGACGCCGGTCACGAGATCGCGGTCGAGACCCAGGGCGCGGCCGGCGCCCAGCCGCTGCCGGCGGACGTCATCGCCGCCGCCGACGCCGTGATCTTCGCGGCCGACGTCGAGGTGCGCGAGCGCCAGCGGTTCGCCGGCAAGCCGCTCGTGCAGGTCGGGGTCAAGAAGGCCATCTCCGACGGGCCGGGCCTGATCGCCCAGGCCGTGGCCGCCGCCGAGGAGGCCGCTGCCCACCCCGAGGTCCTGGCTGGAGCAGCCGCGGCGCCGGCGTCGGGCAGCGGGCTGGCCACCAAGGTCGACGCGCAGGCCGGCACCGGCACCCGCATCCGCCAGTGGCTGATGACCGGTGTGAGCTACATGATCCCGTTCGTCGCCGCCGGCGGCATCCTGATCGCCCTGTCGTTCATGCTCGCCCAGGTGGCGGGCGGCAAGCGCGGCGCGATCGAGGTCGTCAACTACAACCTCACCGGAACCGGAGCCGACGCCCACTGGAACCTTGCCACCAACTTCAGCCCCGGCAGCGGGATGGAGTGGGCGGGCCTGCTGTTCGTCATCGGCGCCGCCTCCTTCGGCTTCCTCGTGCCGATCCTGTCCGGCTTCATCGCCTTCGCCATCGCCGACCGGCCCGGCATCGCCCCCGGCATCGTCGGTGGCGCCATCGCCGCGACGATGGGCGCCGGCTTCCTCGGCGGCATCGCGACCGGCTTCGTCGGCGGGTTCTCGGCACTGTGGATCAGCCGCCGCACGGTCCCCAAGGGGGTGCGCGGCATCATGCCGGTCGTCGTCATCCCGCTGGTGTCCACGGTGTTCACCGGCGCGGTCCTGATCCTCGTCCTCGGCCGGCCGATCAAGGCCATCACCGACGGGCTGACCTCCTGGCTGAACGGCCTGACCGGCGCCAACCTGATCATCCTGGGCATCATCCTCGGCCTGATGATGGGCTTCGACCTCGGCGGGCCGGTCAACAAGGTGGCCTACACCTTCGCCACCACCGGCCTGGCGAGCGCGGCAGCGACCGCAGTCGCGGGTGGCGCCCCGCTGAAGGTCATGGCCGCCGTCATGGCCGCCGGCATGACCCCGCCGCTGGGCATGGCCCTGGCGACCACCATCCGCCCCGGGCTGTTCTCCGAGCCCGAGCGGGAGAACGGACGGGCGGCCTGGCTGCTCGGCGCGTCGTTCATCTCCGAGGGCGCGATCCCGTTCGCGGCGGCCGACCCCTGGCGCGTCATCGTCTCGAGCATGTCCGGCTCGGCCGTCGCCGGCGCCCTGGTGATGCTGTTCGGCAGCACCCTGCGCGCCCCGCACGGCGGCATCTGGGTCCTGCCGCTGATCGGCGCCCCGCTGCTCTACCTGCTGGCGATCGCCGCCGGCACGTGCGTCACGACGGCCGTCGTGGTCGCCCTCAAGTCCACCGCGAAGACCACCGACGCCGACCTGGTGGCCGAGCCCGCCGCCACCACGACCGCCCCCGCGGTCTGACACCGGCACCCCTCCCCCACCGGTGACCCCGGTGGGCCACCCGAAGGAGCAAGAACACATGGCCCAGCGCACCGTCACCATCGCCTCGTCCGTGGGCCTGCACGCCCGGCCCGCCGCCCTGTTCGTCCAGGCCGCCACCGCCACCGGCGTGCCGGTGCAGATCGGCCGGGACGGCGAGGACGCCGTCGACGCCCGCAGCATCCTCGGCGTCATGGCCCTCGGGGCCAAGCACGGCGAGTCGGTCGTCCTCACGGCCGACGGCGACGGTGCTGACGCGGCCCTGGACGGTCTGGTCGAGCTGCTCTCCCGCGACCTCGACGCGGAGTGATCGACATGGCCGACATCCAGCGCAAGCACGGCATCGGGGTCAGCGCCGGCACGGCGGTCGGACCGGTGGTCCAGGTCCGGCCGCCCGTGCGGCCGCCGGCCGACGAGGCGCCGGTGGCGGACGTGGCCGAGGCGGGCGCGCGCGTCCGGTCCGTCCTGGAGTCGGTCGCCGCCACCCTGGAGGAGCGCGCGGCGGGCGCCGACGCGACCGCCCAGCAGATCCTCACCGCCACCGCGATGATGGCCCGGGACCCCGGCCTGGCCGGAGCGGTCGACACGCAGCTGGCCGCCGGGCGCGGCCCGGCGACAGCGGTCGACGCCGCCGTCGAGGAGTACTGCGCCATGTTCACCGCGGCCGGCGGCTACCTCGCCGAGCGGGTCACCGACCTGCGCGACGTGCGCGACCGGGCCGTGGCCCGGGTGCTCGGGGTCCCCGAGCCCGGTGTCCCCGACCTGACCGAGCCCAGCGTCCTGGTCGCCCACGACCTCGCGCCGGCGGAGACCTCGGTCCTGGACCCCGCCACGGTGCTGGCGATCCTCACCGAGTCCGGCGGGCCCACCAGCCACACCGCGATCCTCGCCGCCCAGATGGGCATCCCGGCCGTCGTGCAGCTGCCCGGCGCCGTGGACATCCCGGCGGGCACCAGGGTGGCCGTCGACGGCGGCACCGGCGAGGTCGTGCTCGAGCCCGACGAGGGCCTGCAGCACGAGCTCGCCGCCAAGGCCGAGCGTCGAGCGGTCGCCCTGTCCGCGACGAAGGGCCCGGGCCTGACCTCCGACCAGCACCCGGTTGCCCTGCTCGCCAACATCGGGCGCCTCGAGGACGCGGTGCGCGCCGCGGCCGAGGACGTCGAGGGCGTGGGGCTGTTCCGCACCGAGTTCCTCTTCCTCGAGCGCGACGTCGCGCCGACGCTGGAGGAGCAGACGCAGACCTACACCGCGGTCCTGGAGGCGTTCGGCTCACGGCGGGTCGTGGTGCGCACCCTCGACGCCGGCGCCGACAAGCCGCTGGCCTTCGCCGACCTCGGCCCGGAGGAGAACCCCGCCCTGGGCCGGCGCGGCCTGCGCATGTCGGCCCTGCGCCCGGACCTGCTCGACACCCAGCTGCAGGCGCTGGCCGCCGCCGCGCGGGCGACCGGCGCCGACATCCGGGTGATGGCGCCCATGGTCGCCACCGCCGACGAGGCCGCGTGGTTCGCCCGCCGCGTGCGCGAGCACGGCCTGCCCTCGGTCGGGGTGATGATCGAGGTTCCCGCGGCCGCGCTGCGCTCCCGGCACGTGCTTGCCGAGGTCGACTTCGCCAGCCTGGGCACCAACGACCTCGCGCAGTACGCCCTGGCCGCCGACCGGCTCCAGGGCGAGCTCGCCGACCTGCTCGACCCCTGGCAGCCGGGGCTGCTCGACCTCGTCGCCGCGGCGTGCGAGGGCGGCAAGATCCACGGCAAGCCGGTCGGGGTCTGCGGCGAGGCCGCCGGCGACCCGCTCCTGGCCCTGGTCCTGGCCGGTCTTGGCGTCAGCAGCCTGTCCATGGCCCCGAGCCGGGTGCCCGCCGTGCGCCTGGCCCTGTCCTTGCACGAGCTCGCCGTCTGCTCCTCGCTGGCCGAACGCGCACGCAGCGCCCGGTCGGCGGAGGAGGCGCGATCCATGGTCGCCGAATTGGCGCACCCCGACCTGCTCGCCATCCTCTAGACGGGCGTGTCCCGTGTCCGTGCCGGGGTTGCCTGTCGGACTGACTTCCGGAACTGCCTGGAGCGGGCCGACCGTCACGTGCGCCCCGGCCAGGCGTCGGGGTGACGGGCGTGAAGTGAGCGACGACTCGCCCGGTCCGTCGTGGGTCTGCCGCGCCACCGGGCACGAGCTCACCCGGACGGCGTGACCGAGGACCACACGCCGAGCCACTGCTCGGCGCCGTAGTCCTCGAACCGCTCCACCTCGGTGAAGCCCAGCTTCGCCGCGACGCGCATCGAGCGGTCGTTGGCGGTCTGGGTGGACAGCACGACCGGCTCCCCGGGGAGCGCGCCCGCGAACCAGTCAAGCGCCGCTGCGCCCGCCTCACCGGCGTACCCGCGTCCCCACGCCTCCGGCAGGAACATGTAGCCGAGCTCGGCCTCGCCTCCTTCCGGACGAAGGTGACCCTTGCGCTCTGGGTCGCGCCGGTCGAGCGTGACGATGCCGATCATCGCTCCGTCGAGATCGACCACGAACAGGCCGGACCGCCGCCCGGGCACCTCAGGCATCGACCGCTCGAGCTCGTCACGGGGTCGAGGGCCACCAACGTGGGTACCCACCTCGGGCGAGGAGAACAGCTCGAGGAACGCGGCACGGTCCCGGGCCTCGGGCTCACGCAGCACGAGCCGCTCGGTCCTGATCGGGGCAGGTGGCCAGGCGACCGGTCCCAGCTCAGTCATGGCGGGCAACCTAGCCAACGGACCTCGCCGTCGCCCTGCTGGGTCGTGCGTCGACGCGTCCGGCCCCGATCCGGCGCCGACGGCGCCATATCCCCCTCCGCTGACCACCCGTGAACCGCGTCAGGGCTCACCCGGTGTGCCCGCCGCCACCCGGCCACACGGCATACCGCTGTGGGGTTGGTGACCGCGTCGCGCCGGCGTGTCCGCGCCCCACAGGGGCCGACGGTCAGGGCGTGCGCTGCATCGGCCGGGTGCCGTCGCCACTGCCGACGGCGACGCCCGCTACCGCGTGCTCGCTCGCCGACCGGCGGCGCGGTCCGGGCAGGGCGAGGTAGGCGAGGCGGACCACCTCGATCCGGTTGCGGGTGACCCGCTCGAGCACCGTGCCCGAGACGATGAGGTTGAGCGCGACGAGGAAG
>DASSPC010000219.1:0-9783 GCA_035699865.1 Oryzihumus sp.
GCCCGGCTGGAGCGACGGCTCAAGCCCCTCTTCGGCGGCGCCCAGGTAACCTCCATCGACGCGCCCCCGACGCCGCTCAAGCGCACCCGGGAATGGACCTGCGCCGCCTGCGGCCAGCCGCTGCGCGCCCACGTCTTCGACGACTCCGTGCGCGGCCGGATGTACTGCCCCGACACGCACCCGGACCGCTGACCGCGAGGCGTGCACGACTCTCCTTCTCCGATGTCGTCCACGCCCAGGTGCGTGCCTTTGAGCGACCCAGGCGCGACACCGCCGTCGAGCCTGGTGCCGAGACGATCGAGCAGGCGCAGCCCGGAGGCGTCACCCTGGATCACCCGGAAGTGCTCGTTCGGGCGAAGTCGTTGTCCAGCCGGAACCCGAGCCTGTCGACGTAGACCTCGCGCGCGACGTCGGCGACGGGTGCGATGACCACTTCGAGATTCCACCAGGACGGGATGCTTGGCACCGGGTGTTCGCTCCGCAGACATGCACCTCACGGCCGCGATCCGGGCGCTCCTGCTCGACACGAAAGCGCTGTGGCTGGCCAGGAACTGCGGCAGAGCCGGAACAACCGACCGTAGGCGGTGGAGGCAGACCGCGGCAGTCGACGCCTCCTGCCGGTCTCGATCCTGATCGGCTTCACAGCGGCAAACGGCTTGGCGAACGCCGACGAACTTCGCTGCCGGAGCGGCCGCCGGCAGCACCGTACTGCTGGAAAAGACATCAACTCCGAGAGCGTCGAGCAGCGTCCTTGTGGGCGGAAGGACGCGAGCTCCCCCGCCCGGCCTGGCGCTCCCGGCGAGGACGAGGCGACCCCGTGAGGCGCGACCCCAGCGGGCCACCCCGGAGCGAACGATGGCGGCGCGGCTCGGCCGGGCCCGACCCGTAGCGGCGGCGCTCCCTCCCACCACCGAGGGCACGAGCCCGCGCCTGCGGCATACTGGCGCCGCGGCGGGTGCGAGCCGGGTCGAACTACACGGGTGTTGTCCCGAGGGTTCTCCCGATTAATAACCGTATCCCCCGGGCCTCTAGCTCAATTGGCAGAGCAGCGGACTTTTAATCCGCGGGTTGTGGGTTCGAGTCCCACGGGGCCCACAGATCGACCGCCTGCCGGCCGCGAGCCTTCCGGCCCAGGTACACGTCCTGTGTCATCGACGGCCGGGAATGGCCCAGCTGGTCGGCGATAACGCGGGCGGTGACGCCCGCCTCGTCGAGAATCGTCGCGGTCGTCTTCCGGAAGTTGTGCGACGTCACCCAGGCGAAGCCGTTGCGCTTTGCGGCCCGGGTCAGCTCGCGGCGAGTGTTCGACGGATCGCGCCCCCCGTCACGATTGGTAAACAGGGGCATGTCGAAGCGGTAGGGTCGCGCGCCGCCCACTCGAACAAGCTCGGACCCAGGAGGCTCCACCCACGTGCCCCACCAGCCGACCCTGGCCCAGACGTACACGGTGACCGTTCCCGACGAGGCCACCGCCCGCGCCGTTGCCGACGAGCTAGCCGCCCGCGGGCACGCTCTGGTCGCCGTCCGAGCAGTCGATTGGGCGTACCTCGACCCGGACAGCTTCTGGTTCGGCAAGCCCACGATGCGACCGCATGAACAGGGCCAGTGGGACGTCACCTCCGTGGCGACCGGCCCCCTCCCCGACGAGGACGAAGGGTGGTGGCAGGCGCAGGAGGACCATGCTGTGCGGCTGCTGGCGCAACGCTTCGGCGGCCGCTTCGGCGGCAGTGGTGGCGGCCACACCGCCACCGTCTTGCGGACGTTCACGCGGGTTGGCCTCGTTCACGAGCTCGACGACGCAACCATCCACGAGCGCCGTTTGGCCGCCTTGGCCGGAAGCGCGCCCAGGGCTGGCGACGCTGAGCGGCACGGCTCGGACGACGTGGACGAGGATCTGCCCGACGGCCCCGGAGATCCCGTGAGGTTGCAGGCTGTCAGCGACGTGAACTGGGCTGAGCTCGAGCATGCCTACGGCACCGCCGACGACGTCCCACTGATGCTGGCCGGGCTTGCAGCCAACGACGCACAGTGGGGCGACCACCTCGACGAGCTTGTCGGCTCCGTGACCCACCAGGGCAGCAGCTACAGCTCCACCGCGCCTGCCCTATGCGTCGTCGCCGAACTGGCCGCAGCGCCGCAGCTCTCTCCCAAGCGGCGTTTGGCTCTGCTTTACACGCTGTTCCTCGCCGCAGCTGCGCTGCACCAGGCTCGCGCCTACGACTATCGGCCCGAGCCGCACCACGAGCAGGTGTGCGCGACCGTGTGCGACGCATCCGAGGATCTGCTGACCTTGTGGCCGATGGTCTCGCGAGCCGAGCAGCGTCTCCTCCTGCTTCTCGCGGCTGTGCCCCGCCACCCCGTGCCTTCGCACGACCTGGCCGACCCGGCCAGCAGGCTTGCCACGTCCATGATCCGTGACGAGGACGAGGCAGGCGTCCTGCTTGAGAGGCTCGCCCTGAGCAATGAGGACCTCATCGAGCTCGCCCAGGAGCAGGCTCCGCTGCACTCCCGGCTGGTCGCCGCCCTGGAGGTTCTCCTCTGGGACCGCTGAACGGCCGCCCCTGGTTGGCGCTCGCCCTTCGCCGCGAGTCCAGCGAACCGATGCGTCCGGCCAGGCCGCGAAGAGGTAACGCCTCCGGACCGAGGTCCCGAGGGTGTCGCACATCAGCTGGCGTGGATCTGTCGCGCATCAGGTGGCACAGGACAGGCGAGGCGAGCTGAGGCTGCCGGATTGCCCCTCTAACCAATCAAGGTGCGCGTTCGGCGCGCAGCGCGGGCTGCGGGCGGCGCCGGCGCGCCGTCCTCGCCCGCAAGCCCTACCGATCGTTCGACCCAATGAACTCAGGGGCGGGTCGACCGCGACATCGATGCGTAGCCGGTTACGGGCTCGAAGCCCGCCTTGGCATACAGCTCCAGCGCGGCCGCGTTGTCCGACTCCGTCACCAGCGACAGACGCGCGGCACCGTGTGCGACAGCCGCGTTGCACAGGCTGCTGAGTAGTGCCTCGCCGACCCCGATCCGGCGGTGACGAGGAGCGACGAATAGATCTCGCAACTGCCAGAAGAGCCCCAGACGCTGTGATGCCGGGATCGGCGCGACCAGGGCGAAGCCCGCGACCTCATCGCCTCGGACCGCCAGAAACGCTCGCAGGGCGCCCGAGGTCATGTGCTGCCGCAACCACGCCTGGGAAGCGGCGGGGTCAGCCCGTTCCCCGTAGTGCTCCCGATACTCGTCGAACAGGCGAGCCAGCTCAGGCCTTGGCGCGGCCACCTCAGCGACCTCGATGCCCGCGTTCTGGTCCATGCCGGCAACCTACAAGCCAGGGACGTGGCGCGTACCCGGAAGGGGAACGTCAGCCATCCAAGCGCTGCGGAGGGTGGAGGACCAGGTCACGTCCGGACTGGGTCCGGAGCGCTGGTCAAGCAGGTCACGCAGTGCTGGCCCGACCTTCCAAGCTGGTCGTGCGTCTGGTCTCAGGCCTCTCCCCCGTCACGTCCTTCGGTGCGAGCCAATTGAATCGACGTCTAGTTGATGTCGAACTCGTTGCCCTCCGGGTCGAGCATCGCGACGGCGTAGTGGTCCATGCCGTCCTCCGAGAGCGTGCGCCGGCGGGTGGCACCCAGGGCCTCGAGGCGAGAGGCCCGAGCCTCGACACGCTCGCGGCGTACATCGAGGGGTGTCCCGCGACCGCCGCTGGCGTTGATGTCGATGTGGAGACGGTTCTTGATCGACTTCGTCTCCGGGACAACCTGAAACCAGATGGCCGGGCCTTCGTTGTTCGGGTCGACGATCCGGTCGTCTCCGATGCCAAGCTCCTCCTCGGGCACCCCGACCGAGCGGTACCAGTCGTCCCAGGTGTCGAAACCCTCCGGCGGCGGAGCGATGACGTAGCCAAGCGCCTCGGCCCAGAAACGCGCCATCGGCCCCGGGTCAGCGCAGTCGATCACCAGTTGGTAGGAGACAGACATGGGTCCTCCGGCTTCGTCGTTCGCTGCAGCGGGGCAGCAGCCTCCGACAGGTATACCGCGACGGCCGTGCCGCGAAGGTCAATGTCGCACTCCTCAGGCGCAACCAGCGCGCTGTCAACGAAAACGACAGCGGAAACGACCGGTGATGACCCAACCAACGCGATGCTCGGAGTCAGTGCCGGCCGAATATCGCTGGTGGACAAGGGAATCGCGAGGCATCCGGATCTGAAGAGACGCACGCGCTCGCTGCCCGTCCTCCGCGACCGGCGCGATGAAGTGGCGCGCATCTCGGTCAACGCGCGGACGCGCTTGACTGGGTCAGTGACCGACCACAGGCTCTCGCATCACGCGCCTGGCGCGACTCGCGACGTTGAAGCGGCGGCTGCGGCTCTGCCGGTCGGCCTCTTGGCGTCACGGGGAAAGCAGCTTCCAGTGCCCCTCGGAGACGACTTCGACGGTGCCGTCGGTCACCTTGATGGCCGTCTGGTCGTCGATGACGTACGCCGGACCCGCGATGTCGGCCGCCCAGCTTTCGGCCTCGGCCATGGAGTTGCCCGGCATGCCCTCCTGAGCCAGGTGCGGACAGATCGAGAAGTCAACGATGCCCAACGTGCTGTCATCACCGGTCGGCGGTCTCCACTGGACGAAGTCCTCGCCGATCCGGGGGGTCATCACCATGCTCCCGGCGCTCAGTCCCACCCAGACCGTCTCGCTCAGCGACGGAAGCAGGTCGGCCAGCCCCGACTGCCGCATCCAGTGGCACAGATAGAGGGCGTCGCCACCCGACACGAGCAGGACATCCGCCTCCCGGACCAGCGGCGCCCAGCGCTCGTCGCCGATGCTGGGCAGCGCGGTGAGCTCCAGCACGCCGACGGACTTCCAGCCCAGGTCGACCATGGGATTCTCGGAGTTCCCGCTGATGAACTGCCAGGCCTTGACGCCAGGGCCGACCCAGGGATGTCCGTACATCGCGGTCGGGATGCACAGGGCGTTGGAGTCGGCGATCGGCTTGCCCAGCAGCTCGACCAGCGCATCACGGATGCTCGTGTTCGTGACGCCGCCGGACGTGAGCAGAAGCTTCACTGTGTCCCCCCATGTTCACGGTCGGCCGAGACTACCGGCTCAAGACGGCGCTCGGGCCGCAATCGGGCCGAACGAGCGGTCACTGACGGGCAACTGCGGCATCCCCTGGGCGACGCATCGCTGCTCAGGCAACCACCTGCCCGCCCGAGGAGAGAGGAACCCACATCCTCGGACGGGCCCTCCGTCCTGGCCCTAGGCGGTGATCGCGTCCGGGTCGTACATGAACTTGCGGACATCCTGCGCACAACGGCAGGCGACCGCGAACTTCGCAGCCCACTCCAGCGCCGCTTCCCGGGTGGGTACGTCGACGATCGCCACGCCGCCGATGAGCTCCTTGCTCTCCGGGTACGGGCCGTCGGTGGCCATCCCGTCGGTGGCCACCACGGCGTGCTCCACGTCGCCATCGTCGTAGCTCAGCCCGCCGGCGAAGACGAACACGCCGGCGTCCTTGGCCTCCTGGCACACCGCGTGGGCGGCCTTGCCCACCGCGGGCACGTCCTCCTCGGGGATGTGATCCATCGCGCCCTTCTCGAACGAGATCAGGTACCTCGGCATCTCGTCACTTCCTTTCTCGGCGGGCTTCCTCCGACCGCCTCTTCACCCCTACTACGAACGCCTCGCTCCAGATCCGACAAGCTACCGGCCGATCGACACCCGCACCCTGAGTGAGCGACTCTCTTTGGTGAGTCGCAGGATCAGATCCGGAGGCGGTCATGGAGGTCGTGGGCCTGTGGCGCTATCCCGTGAAGTCATTGCAGGGCGAGCCGCTGGATGCTGCCAGCGTGGAGGCTGACGGCGTCGTCGGTGACCGACGATGGGGACTCCGTGACCAGCGCACGGGCCGGATCCTGACGGCGCGGCGTCGTCCCGAGCTCCTCGGTGCCTCGGCGTCTTACGACGATGACGAACCGGTGATCACGCTTCCGGACGGCGGCACCGTCGTCGGTCCGGGAACGCGAACCGACAGTCAGCTCTCGGAGTGGCTGGCGAGCCCGGTGTCCCTCGTCCCTTCGCTGGGCGCCGTTGCCGGCAAGGCTGAGTACTTCGAGGACGCCACCGACGACACCAGCCAGGCCGTGGAGTGGACGATGCCAGCTGGCCGGTTCGTCGACACGGCCCCGATTCTGGTGCTGACCACGGTGTCGTTGCGCACCGGCGCCGGTCATCACCCACGTGGGACGTGGGATCCGCGCCGGTTCCGGGCCAACATCCTGATCGGCCTCGACGGCGACGGGTGGATCGAGGACTCATGGATCGGGCACCCGATCCGGATTGGTGCCGTCACCATGCTCCCCCAGCAGCCATGCACCCGTTGCACCATGGTCACGCGATCCCAACCCGGGCTCGACGCCGACGTGGAGATCTTCCGCACCCTTGCCCGCCACCACAGCGGCCTCTTCGGCGTGTGGTCCGACGTGGCGGCTCCGGGGCGCCTGTCCGTCGGTGATCGAGGGACCCAGCCGGCACCAAACGCCTTAGCCGGGCACCGGGTCTGCCGCGATCCGCTCCATCGCCTGACTGGGGATCGGTAGCAGCCACGAGGACGCCCCCGCTCAACCTGCGCGCAGGGGGGTACGCACGGGGAGCGGGGGCGCCAACCGGTCACGCTACGCCTGCGAGCTGGACACCCACTGGCCGGCCCACGGAAGTCGGTCAGCAGGCGACCGAACCTGCTCCGTTCCCCCAGCGGCACGTGTCATCCAGCGATCCCGAGGACGTGCGCAGGGAGGCGACATCACCGGTGTTGTTCCAGATGTAGGCGCGGCTGTTCCAGTACAGGTCCGTTGCCGTGTTGGCGCCCCGCCCGGTGTGGAGGGTCACGCTCCTGCCGGGGCGCAGCGCGAATGCCGGGAACCGGTAGACGTGGTTCTCCCGGTCACGGATCGTCCAGCTGGTGAGCCGGTAGGTCGTCGTACGGCTGTAGTTGGTGACCCGCACGTACTCCTGGTTGAGGCTGTAGTTGGTGCGGTTGTCCGCCCCCGGCGAGTTGTACTGGGCCCGGGAGAACCGCACCATGGGCGCTGCCTGGGCCTCTGTTGCCATGGTCGTGACGAGCATGGCGGCGATCATGGTCGCAGCTGCGACACTTCGGGGACGCACGAATATTCTCCTGTAATGGGGGGATTTGCCTGAAAGAGGCTAGGGGCGAATCAGCCCTTTTCGCAGGCAAATGCCCCAATTGGGCACGGGCATTTCGAGCAGGCCGGACCCCGACGAGGCCCAGCAGGTATGCCGCGCCGCGCCACGGGCGCGCCCGCAGGACGGGACGGGGACGACAGGGAAGAATCCACGGGTGCCCGACTCGAGGACGCCCTGGCGCAACACCACCCATGACTGGGCGAGAACCGTTGACGCCGAACACCTTTCACGGATCCGCGCGGACCCGGCCACCTTCGCACCCGGCGGCGTGCTGCACCTGGTCCTCGAGGTCGTGGCCTACGCCGCCGACGAAGCCGCCGAGCAAGCCACCGAGCAAGCCGCAGACCCGACGGCCAGCTCGTCCAGCGGCCGCTGCACGATCACCCTGCACGCCGACGGGTCGGTGAGCGTGGCGGACAGCGCGCGAGGGACCGACACCCGACTCGACGCGGAGGGCACCCCGGTGCGCAAGCCGGTCATGGCGACCCGGGACCTGCGGTTCTTCGACTCCCCTGAGGCGGAGACCCTGCCCGATGGCCACCCCCGTCGGGGCATCTCGGTGGTGGCCGCCCTCAGCACGTGGCTGGTCCACACCAACCACCGCGGGAGCGGGTCGTGGACGCAGCGCTACGAACACGGCATGCCGGTCAGCGACCTGGTGCCGGTGGGCGCGCCCCCGACCACGGGCACGACGGTCCACTTCCTGCCCGACGAGGCCCTCGGGCCGGTCCCGTCCGCGGAGGACCTGGGCCGGCAGGCGCGCTGGCCGCACCTGGCCGTCGAGGTCATCGACGAGCGGCAGAAGCTCGGCAGCGCGGCCTCGGCCGCCGGCGCTCAGCGACCGACCCGGCAGGTCGAAACCCCGTTGAGCCACCAAGGCCGGGGCAGTTGACTGGGGCGACCGACCCCCATCGCCCAGGAGCCTCCTTGCCCGTCTGCCCCGACACCGACCTCGCCTATGACCGCGCCGGCCCGACCGGTGGCGTCCCCGTCCTCCTGATCCACGCCGGGGTCGCGGACCGCCGGATGTGGGAGCCGCAGTGGGCCGCGCTGACCCGCCGGCACGACGTGGTGCGGCTGGACCTGCGCGGCTTCGGCGAGTCCACGTCGCGACCCAGCGTCCCCTTCGCCCACCACGACGACGTCGCCGACACCCTCGCCGCTCTGGGCGTGGAGCGGGCGCACCTCGTCGGCTGCTCCTTCGGTGCCGGCGTCGCCGTGGAGCTCGCGCTGGCGCACCCGGACCTGGTGGCCTCGCTCCTGCTGGCTGCCCCCGGCGGCTCGCTGATGACGGAGATGAGCCCGGAGCTGCGCCACTTCTTCGACGCCGAGCACGAGGCCATGGACCGTGGCGACCTCGACGCGGCCGTGCAGGCCAACCTGGACTGGTGGGTCGACGGACCGCGGCGTGACGCCGACGCGGCCCGGTCGGAGGTCCGCGACCTCGTCGCGACGATGCAGCGCCGGGCGTTCGAGGTCACCGCGGACTGGGACGACGTCGAGGAGGTCGAGCTCGCCCCGCCGACTGCCGAGCGGCTCGGCGAGCTGGCCGTGCCGACCCTGGTGCTCGAGGGCGCCCTGGACATCGCGACCATCGGCGTCGCCGCCCGGGACGTCTCCGCCCAGGTCCCCGGCGCCCGCCACGAGGTGTGGCCGGACACCGCCCACCTGCCCTCCATGGAGCGCCCCGAGGACTTCCGGGCGCTGCTCGAGGAGTGGCTCGCCGAGGTCAGCAGCTCCTGAGGCGCATGCCGGGGGGGCTGGGTCCCAACCCCCCGGCATACCGGCGGGTGGCTCAGCCGTTGGCGAGCATCCGGGTCGGGTTGGACAGCTGGTAGAGCCCGCGCAGGAACCGCCAGCCGCCGAAGACGACCGCACCCCAGGCCACGACGAAGTGCCCGCCCTGGCCGGCCGCGGCGTACGACCACAGGCTGACCACCAGGCCGGCCAGCATGATCACCGCGCCGAGGACGGCGTTGCGGATCGCGATCCCCCGGAGCCGCGCGACCAGGGCCGGGGAGGCCCCGGGCGCGGCCGGCGGGACGAAGGTCGGCACGCCGGCGTAGGCCGGGTCCTCGACCCAGAGGTTCCAGCCCTGAGGGGCCGGCCCCCACGACGGGTGCGGCGCCCAGCCGGGCGGAGGCGTCCAGTCGGCGGACGGCAGCGGCGGCCAGTTCGGTGGCGGGTTGAACCGGTACCCCATGAGGTGCTCCTCTCTCGGCCACGACCCCCAGCGCCGTGGTGCCGTCGCCAGTCTGGGGACGGCACCCGGCCCGGTCCGGCGCTTGCCCGACGTCGGTCCGTTCGGCTGACCCGGCTCGACCCACCGGGCGGACGACGGCTCCGACGTTCGGCCGATGCGCGTGCCCGGGACAGGCGGCGCCGACCGTCGGAGACTGGAGGGACCCATCCACGCAAGGGAGGCCATCCATGACCACGCACGAGGTCGGCTACTTCGTCGGCAGCCTGTCGGAGGAGTCGATCAACCGCACCCTGTCCAGGACCCTCGTCCGTCTCGCCCCACCGTCGATGCACCTGACCGAGATCCCGATCCGGGACCTGCCGCTCTACAACCGCGACCTCGACAGCGCGT
>DASSPC010000220.1:0-3184 GCA_035699865.1 Oryzihumus sp.
GCACCTGCCGCGTGGCCTGGCCAAGGTGAGCCTGCGGGGCGTCCCGCTCACCTCGATCATCCTGGCGTTCATCGTCGGTGAGATCGCGTTCCTGCCCTTCCCCAGCTGGCAGTCCCTCGTCGGCCTGGTCACCTCGGCCACCGCGATCATGTACGGCTTCGCCCCCGTGGCCCTGGGCGCACTGCGCCGGGTCGACCCCGACCGGCCCCGGCCGTTCCGGCTGCCCGCCGCCGGGGTGCTCAGCCCGCTGGCGTTCGTGGCCGCCAACTTCATCGTGTACTGGTCCGGCTGGGAGGCCGACTCCAAGCTCCTCGTCGCGGCGCTGATCGGCCTGGTCCTGTTCGGGGTCAACTACGTGCGCACGCCCGTCGCCGAGCGTCCCGTCCTGGACTGGCGCGCCTCGGCCTGGGTCCTGCCGTGGCTGGGCGGCCTGGCCGTCATCTCCAAGCTCGGCCAGTTCGGCGGGGACAAGGTCATCCCCTTCTGGGTCGACCTCGTCGTGGTCGCCGCGTTCTCCGTCGGCGTCTACGCGCTCGGCGCCCGGTCGGGCATGCACGGCGCGAAGGAGGAGTCGGTGCTGGAGGACGAGGAGGCCGAGGCCGGCCTCGTCACCGCCTGACCCACGCCCCTCGGTATGCCGTGCTCCCCACTCGGGTGGGGGGCACGGCATACCTGCCTCATGGGCCGTTGCGGCCGCGGTGGCGCCCCCATCGGGGACCTGTGACCCCGCTCACCGGGGACCTTCGGCGGTGACCGGGCCGTCGCCACGTTCCTAGCGTCGGGAGTGGAGGAGCACCTCCGAGGACATCCGAGGCAAGGAGTGGGTCGTGACCAAGCAGCTGCTGGTCCTGGGCGGTGGCACGGCAGGGACCATGATCGTCAACAAGCTGCGCCGGCGGCTGGCCCCGGAGCAGTGGGCGATCACCGTGGTCGACCGGGACGACCGGCACACCTACCAGCCGGGCTACCTGTTCCTGCCGTTCGGGACCTACCGCCCCAGCCAGGTGGTCCGCTCCCGGCACCGGTTCCTGCCCGACGGGGTCGACCTCGTCTTCGGCGAGATCCACCGGGTGGACCCCGAGGACCGCACGGTCGCCCTGACCGACGGGCGCCGGCTGCACTACGACTACCTGGTCATCGCGACCGGCACGTCGCCGCGGCCTGACCAGACCCCCGGCATGCTGGGCGAGGAGTGGCGCCGCAGCATCTTCGACTTCTACACCCTCGAGGGCGCCACGGCCCTGGCCTCCGCGCTGGAGCGTTTCGACCACGGCCGGCTGGTCGTGCACGTCACCGACATGCCGATCAAGTGCCCCGTCGCGCCGCTCGAGTTCACGTTCCTCGCCGACGCGTGGCTGCGCGAGCGTGGGCTGCGCGACCGGGTCGAGCTGGTCTACGCCACGCCGCTGCCGGGCGCGTTCACCAAGCCGATCGCCTCCCGGCACCTCGGCTCGATGCTCGAGGAGCGCAAGATCGCGGTCGAACCGGACTTCCTCGTCGAGCACATCGACAACGAGCGCCGGATGCTCGTGTCCTACGACGAGCGCGAGGTGCCGTTCGACCTGCTGGTCACGGTGCCGCTGAACATGGGCGCGGACTTCATCGCCCGGTCCGGGCTCGGCGACGAGCTCAACTACGTGCCCGTGGACCGGCACACCTTCCAGGCCAAGGCCCACGACACGATCTTCGCCGTCGGCGACGCCAACGACATCCCGACGTCCAAGGCGGGCTCGGTGGCGCACTTCTCGGTCGAGGTGTTCGTGGACAACTTCCTCGAGCTGGTCTCCGGCCGCCCGATGACGGGCTCCTTCGACGGGCACGCCAACTGCTTCGTGGAGTCCGGCGGCGGCAAGGGCCTGCTCATCGACTTCAACTATGACACCGAGCCGCTGCCGGGCACCTACCCGTTGCCGGTGGTCGGGCCGATGGAGCTGCTCAAGGAGACCCGGGGCAACCACCTCGGCAAGCTCGCGTTCCGCTGGCTCTACTGGAACGTCCTGCTGCCGGGCCGCCCGCTGCCGTTGCCGGCGCACATGTCGATGGTCGGCAAGTCCCGGCCGGCCGACCAGACCACCACCCCCGCCGCCTGAAGGAGGCAGCCATGCCCGTGACCACGCTCGACGGCCACCAGGTCCACGTCAACGACGAGGGCTTCCTGACCGACCCCGCCGAGTGGGACGAGGACCTCGCCCGGGTGCTCGCCACGCAGATCGGCCTCACGCTCACCGACGAGCACTGGGCCGCCATCCGCTTCCTGCGCCAGGACTACGCCGAACGTGGCGAGACCGCCACGCTGCGCCGGATCTCCGCGGTGGGCGGCATCCCCGTCAAGCAGCTGTTCGTGCTGTTCCCGCAGAAGCCCGCGAAGAAGATGGCCTACGTCGCCGGGCTGCCCAAGCCGCAAGGGTGCGTGTGAGCACCCGGAGATGGAGCCCGTCATGACCACGCTGGACACCTCCCCCGCCATCGTCCCCGACTTCGGTGAGGCCACCCCGACCGGACGCAAGCTGGCCATCATCTGCTCCAAGGGCAGCCTGGACATGGCCTACCCCGGGCTCATCCTGGCCAACGCCGCGCTCGGCGAGGGCGTGGAGACGCACCTGTTCTTCACGTTCTGGGGGTTCGAGATGATCAACAAGAAGACCATGGGCGACCTGAAGTTCACCATGCTCGGCAACACGGCGACGCACATCCCGCAGGGCCTCGGCGGCCTGCCCGGCATGACGGCGATGGCCACCTCCAAGCTGAAGAAGTCCATCGCCGAGCTCGACGTGCCCGAGATCCCCGAGTTCCTCGAGCAGATCGTCGCCTCCGGCGGACACCTGTGGGCGTGCCGGATGTCGGCGGACATGAACCACCTGACGATGGAGGACCTCTACGAGGAGGTCGAGGGCATCATCAGCGCCAGCGACTTCATCGAGAAGACCGAGGGCGCGCAGCTGCTCTTCATCTGATCCCGTTGCCGCGCAGGCCCGTTCGCAGCCACGAGAGACGCCGGTATGCCGTGCCACGCACCTGGGTGCGCGGCACGGCATACCGGTGTGAGAGGTCCCGTCAGCTGACGGTGGCGTGCCCGAGCTCGCAGCCGCCCTGCCCGCTGTTGAAGTCGTTGGACCACGTGGACTGCACCGGGTAGCTGCCGGTGGACAGGGTGAGGTTGGCCGCGGCGCCCTGGCCGGAGGAG
>DASSPC010000221.1:0-3975 GCA_035699865.1 Oryzihumus sp.
GACATCGTCGTGCACGTCCAGCACGAGGACGAGCGCGAGTTCTACGCCCTCGAGCGCCTCTGGAAGGACTGCCCGGCGATCGACCTCGGCGCCTGAGCCGTGTCCCGTCGCCGCCTCATCGTCTGGCGCCACGGCCAGACCGACCACAACGCCAGCGGCATCTGGCAGGGCCAGCTCGACACGCACCTGTCCGAAACCGGCCGGGAGCAGGCGCGGACCGCGGCCGCCGCGCTCGCGGCATACCGGCCCGACGTCATCGTCGCCAGCGACCTCCAGCGCGCCGCGGAGACCGGCCGCACGCTGGCCGAGCTGGTCGGCCTGCCCATCCGGTATGACGAGCGGTTGCGGGAGATCCATGCCGGCGAGTGGCAGGGGATGACCGCGGGCGACGTGGCGGAGCAGTACCCCGAGGAGCAGGCGGCGCTGGCTGCGGGGGAGGACCTGCCTCGCGGGATCCACGGCGAGACCGTCTCGCAGGTGGCGGCGCGGGCGCGCGCAGCGGTCGACGACCTGCTGCCCACCCTCGGGGAGGGGCAGTGCGCCGTCGTCGCGACCCACGGCGTCTCCGGTCGGGCCCTGGTGGCCTCGATGGTGGGGCTGGACCAGCACGCCGCGTGGATGTCGATCGCGGGGCTGCGCAACTGCCACTGGGCCGACCTGCAGGAGTACGACCGGGGCTGGCGGGTCGTGGCGTGGAACGCCGGCGCCGGCACCGGCTCGGCGCGCTGAGCACCCGATTTGGTGAAAACCGGGGGTGGCCGGATAAAGTACTGCTCGTTCCCGCGAGGGAAACCCACGAGAGATCGTGCGGGGCTGTGGCGCAGCTGGTAGCGCACCTCCATGGCATGGAGGGGGTCAGGGGTTCGAGTCCCCTCAGCTCCACCCGATACCGAAGGCCGGCTCCTGACAGGGGCCGGCCTTCGGCGTTGTCGGCACAGGTGGTCACGGGGCCCGCCGCGACCGGGGGCGACATGGCACGGCCGATCCGCATCGGGGTCCAGCTCAACCCGGCGCCGGTGCGCCGCATCCCGCTGATGGTCGTCCGTCGTTGGGTGCGCTGGCGGGACGAGGAGAACGCCGGCGCCTGAGGTCTTGGTCACGCGGGCGCGTCCGGGCCGCCGGGCTCTGGCACGCTGCCGCCGTGGTCCCCGCCCTCGCCGTCGCGCTCGCCGCCACCGCCCTGCTGGACTGGCACGCCGTATGCCGTGACCGCCGTCGCGTGGAGACGGTCGCCAAGCCGCTGGTCATGGTGCTGCTCGCGGCGCTGGCGGTCGCGCTGGGCGCGGGCGGCACCGGGACCGGGCGCTGGCTGCTCGCGGCGATCGCCCTCGGCTGCATCGGCGACGTCGCACTCCTGCGTGACAGCGAGCCCCGCTTCCTCGGAGGTCTGGCCGCGTTCCTGCTCGGACACCTCGCCTACGTCGCCGCCTTCGTCTCCCTGGGGTTCGACCCCCGCTGGTCCCTGGCCGGCGCCGCCGTGGTCGTGCTCGACCTGGCCACCGCCGGACGGCGCATCCTGGTCTCCGCCGCGCGACAGGACCGGACGCTGGGAGGTGCCGTCGCGGCATACATGCTCGTCATCGCGGCGATGACGGTGACCGCGTGGGGGACCGGCCGCCCGCTGGTGGCGCTCGGGGCGGTGGTGTTCGTCGCGTCCGACACGGTGCTGGCGCTGGACCGGTTCGTGCGGCCGCGCCCGGGCAGCCGGGTGCTGGTCATGGTGACCTACCACGTCGGGCAGGTGCTCATGGTGCTCGGGGCGCTGCGCTAACCTAGGCCCATGGCCGGCGTGCTGCTTCTTAGCCAGCCGCGTTGAACGGATCGGACGTCAACGCGGCAACCCCTCCTGTGTGAGGGGTTTTCTTGTGTCGCGGGTCCGACGCGGGGGATGAGCACGCACGCAACCACGAGACGCGAGGACACGACGATGAACGACACGCCGTACCGCTACACCGCCGAGCTGGCCGAGAAGATCGAGCTGGCCTGGCAGGACCGGTGGGAGAGCGAGGGCACCTTCCACGCGCCCAACCCCGCGGGCCCGTGGGCCGACCCCGACGGCGTGGCCGGCCGCGAGAAGCTGCTGGTGCTCGACATGTTCCCGTACCCGTCGGGCGCCGGCCTGCACATCGGCCACCCGCTGGGCTACATCGCGACCGACGTCTTCGCCCGCTACCACCGGATGACCGGCAAGAACGTCCTGCACTGCCTCGGCTACGACGCGTTCGGCCTGCCCGCGGAGCAGTTCGCCGTGCAGACCGGGCAGCACCCGCGCAAGACGACCGAGGAGAACATGGTCGTCATGAAACGCCAGCTGCGGCGGCTGGGGCTGGCCCACGACGACCGGCGTGCGATCGCGACCATCGAGCCCGAGTACTACAAGTGGACCCAGTGGATCTTCCTGCAGATCTGGGACTCCTGGTACGACGTCGACGCCGTCCGCGAGGACGGCGGCCGGGGCAAGGCGCGCCCGATCCGCGAGCTCGTCGAGGAGCTGGAGAGTGGCCGGCGCCCGACGCCGGACGGGCGGGACTGGTCGGCCCTGACCGAGGCGGAGCGGGCCGAGGTGCTCGACGGCTTCCGGCTGGCCTACTCCTCCCAGGCGCCGGTCAACTGGGCGCCGGGCCTGGGCACGGTGCTGTCCAACGAGGAGGTCACCAACGACGGCCGGTCCGAGCGCGGCAACTTCCCGGTCTTCAAGACCAACCTGCGGCAGTGGATGATGCGGATCACCGCGTACGCCGACCGGCTGGCCGACGACCTGGACCGGGTCGACTGGCCCGAGAAGGTCAAGCTGATGCAGCGCAACTGGATCGGGCGCAGCCAGGGCGCCCGGGTGCGCTTCCCCGTGGTCGGTCACGACGCCACGATCGAGGTGTTCACCACCCGGCCGGACACGCTGTTCGGGGCGACCTTCATGGTGCTCGCGCCGGAGCACCCGCTGCTGGACACCGTTGTCCCCCAAGGCGACTGGCCCTCCGGCACCAACCCCGCGTGGACGGGCGGCGAGGCGACGCCCGCAGCCGCGGTCGCGGCATACCAGCGGACTGCCTCGCGCAAGTCCGAGGTGGAGCGGCAGACCGAGGGCAAGGACAAGACCGGCGTCTTCACCGGCGCGTACGCGACGAACCCGGTCACCGGCCAGGCCGTCCCGGTCTTCGTGGCCGACTACGTGCTGATGGGCTACGGCACCGGCGCGATCATGGCGGTGCCCGGCCAGGACCAGCGCGACTGGGACTACGCGACGGCGTTCGACCTGCCCATCGTGCGCACCGTCCAGCCCGGTGAGGGCCACGACGAGTCGGCCGCGTTCACCGGCGAGGGCCCGGCGATCAACTCGGCCAATGACGAGATCTCGCTGAACGGGATGGGTGTCACCGACGCCAAGGCGGCCATCATCGAGTGGCTTTCCGCCAAGGGCCTGGGCGAGGGCACGGTCAACTACAAGCTGCGCGACTGGCTGTTCAGCCGGCAGCGGTACTGGGGTGAGCCGTTCCCGATCCTGTTCGACGAGGACGGGGTCGCCCACGCCGTGCCCGAGTCGATGCTGCCGGTCGAGCTGCCCGACGTGCCGGACTACTCACCCAAGACGTTCGACCCCGACGACGACTCCTCCAGCCCGGAGGCGCCGCTGTCGCGCGCGACCGGGTGGGTCAACGTGGAGCTGGACCTGGGTGACGGACGCGGACTGCGCCGCTACCGCCGCGAGACCAACACCATGCCCAACTGGGCCGGCTCGTGCTGGTACTACCTGCGCTACCTGGACCCGGCCAACGACGACGCGTTCGTCGACCCCGAGAACGAGCGGTACTGGATGGGCAAGCACCCGGCCCCGGTCGGGGGTGCCCCGGAGGGGGTCACCGACCCCGGTGGGGTCGACCTGTACATCGGCGGGGTCGAGCACGCGGTGCTGCACCTGCTCTACGCCCGCTTCTGGCACAAGGTGCTGTTCGACCTGGGCCACGTCAGCAGCGAGGA
>DASSPC010000222.1:0-8327 GCA_035699865.1 Oryzihumus sp.
TGCCGGGTGACGGTGTGCGCGATACCGGTGGCCTCGATCGCCGTCGTGGCCCGTTCCTCAGACATGACTCCCACCCTAGGTTGATGACATGACGTTCGACGGCATGTGGGCCGAGCTCCTCCCGGTCGGCCGGGACCCGCAGACCGGTGGCTACCGCCGGTTCGCGTGGACCCGCACCGACCACGACCTGCGCGAGTGGTTCGCCGCGGAGGCCTCCTCGCGCGGGCTGGACCTGACGGTCGACCGCGCCGGCAACCAGTGGGCGTGGTGGGGCGACCCCGATTCACAGGGGCCCGGCCTGGTCCTCGGGTCGCACCTGGACTCCGTCCCCGACGGCGGCGCGTATGACGGGCCGCTCGGTGTCGTGACCGCTCTCGCCACCGTGGAGGCCTTGCAGCGCCAGGGTTTCCGGCCCTCCCGGCCGATCGGCGTGGTGAACTTCGTCGACGAGGAGGGCGCGCGCTTCGGGATCGCCTGCGCCGGCTCGCGGATCATCACCGGCGTCCTGGACGCCGACCGCGCCCGCGGGCTGCGCGACGGCGACGGCCGCACCCTGGCCGAGGCGATGACCACCGCCGGGCAGGACCCGCGGACCCTGGGCCGCGACGAGGAGACCCTGCGCCGGGTGGGCACGTTCGTCGAGCTGCACGTGGAGCAGGGCAGGGGGCTGGCCGACCTCGACCGCGCCGTCGCGGTCGGCTCGGCGATCTGGCCGCACGGGCGCTGGCGCCTGGACCTGGCCGGGGAGGCCAACCACGCCGGCACCACCCGGCTGGAGGACCGGCGCGACCCGATGCTGGCCCTCGCCGCCGCGATCACCGCCGCCCGGGACGCAGCCAGCGGTCAGGGTTGCGTCGCCACGGTGGGCAAGGTGCGCGTGGAACCCAACGGCGTCAACGCGATCCCCTCCCACGTGACGGCCTGGCTGGACGCCCGCGGGCCGGAGGAGCCGGGCGTGCGTGCGGTGGTCGAGGAGGTCGCCGACCGCACCGGCGTGCGGCCGGTGGAGGAGTCCTGGACCGGGCAGACCCCGTTCGACCCCGCCCTGGCCGACCGGCTGGCCGCGCTGCTCGGCGACGCGCCGGTCCTGGCCACCGGGGCCGGGCACGACGCCGGGATCCTGGCCACCGCCGGGGTGCCGACCGCGATGCTGTTCGTGCGGAACCCCACCGGCGTCTCGCACTCCCCGGCCGAGCACGCCGAGCACGCCGACTGCCTCGCCGGCGTCGAGGCGCTCACCGCCGTCGCGCGCGAGCTGGCCTCATGAGCGGTGCGGGGAGCCTGCGTCGCTGGCACGCGGCATACGCACTGCTGCCCACCGGGCTCGCCCGGGAGGTGACCTTCGAGGTCACCGACGGCCGGTTCACGTCCGTGACGCCGGACAGCCCGGTCGGGGACGCCGCGCGGCTGCCCGGGGTGGTCCTGCCGGGGCTGGCCAACGCGCACAGCCACGCCTTCCACCGGGCGCTGCGGGGTCGCACCCATGGAGGTGGCGGCACCTTCTGGACGTGGCGGGAGGGCATGTATGCCGTGGCGGCGCAGCTGGACCCCGACTCCTACCTCGCGTTGGCACGGGCGACGTACGCCGAGATGGCGCTCGCCGGGGTCACGTGCGTCGGGGAGTTCCACTACCTGCACCACGCGCCCGGCGGGGTGCCGTACGCCGACCCGAACGCGATGGGGGAGGCGTTGCGGCAGGCCGCGGCCGAGGCCGGGATCCGGCTGACCCTGCTGGACGCGTGCTACCTGGCCGGCGGGCTGACGGCCGCGGGGCACCTGCCGCTGGGGGCGGAACAGCTCCGCTTCGGCGACGGGACGGTCGAGCGGTGGGCCGCCCGGCTGTCGGCCTTGAAGCCCTCGGACGGTCTTCGCCGCGGCGCCGCGATCCACTCCGTGCGCGCTGTGCCCCGCGAGGCCCTGGCCCCGGTCGCCGAGGCCGCCCGCGGGCTGGTGCCGGCCGCGGGTCCGCTGCACGTGCACCTGTCGGAGCAGCCCGCGGAGAACGAGGCGTGCCAGGGGTTCTACGGCCTCACGCCGACGGCGCTGCTGGAGGCCGAGGGTGTCCTGGGGCCGCAGACCACCGCCGTCCACGCAACGCACCTCACGCCCGCCGACGTCGCCGCGCTGGGGGGATCCGGCACCACGGCCTGCTTCTGCCCGACGACCGAGCGCGACCTCGCCGACGGGATAGGGCCGGCCCGGGCCCTGCACGACGCCGGGGCCCCGCTGTCCCTGGGCTCGGACCAGCACGCCGTCATCGACTTGCTCGAGGAGGCCCGGGCGCTCGAGATGCACGAGCGGCTGGACTCGTTGCAGCGCGGGCGGTTCCGGCCGGACGAGCTGCTCGCCGCCGCGACCGCGCACGGCAGCCTGGGCTGGGAGGACGCCGGCCGGCTCGAGGCCGGCGCCCGAGCCGACCTCGTCGCGGTGCGCCTGGACAGCCCGCGCACCGCGGGCATCGATCCGGCGCAGGTGCTGCTGGCCGCCACCGCCGCCGACGTGGACACCGTCCTCGTCGACGGCCGGGTCGTGGTCGAGTCCGGCCTGCACCGGCTCGGGGACGTGGGAGCGTTGCTGCGCAAGGCGATCGAGCCCCTGTGGGAGGACATGTGAGCACCACGCTGGTCACCGGCATCGGCGAGCTGGCCACCGGTGACCCGGCACTCGGCGCCGGCTCCGCACTGGGGCTGCTCACCGACGCCGCCGTGGTCGTCGACGGCGACCACGTCGCCTGGGTCGGGCCGGCGCGACAGGCCCCGGACGCCGACCACCGCCGCGACCTGGGCGGCCGGGCGGTCGTGCCCGGCTTCGTCGACTCCCACTCCCACCTGGTCTTCGCCGGGGACCGGGCCGCCGAGTTCGCGGCCCGGATGTCCGGCACGCCCTACGACGGCGGCGGCATCGCCACCTCGGTCGCCGCCACCCGGGCCGCCACCGACGAGGAGCTGCGCGGCCTGCTCGCCGCCCGGGTCGCCGAGATGCGCGCCCAGGGCACGACGACCGTGGAGGTCAAGAGCGGCTACGGACTGACCGTCGAGGACGAGGCCCGCGCGCTGCGCCTGGCCCGCGAGGTCACCGCCGAGACGACGTTCCTCGGCGCGCACGTCGTCCCGGGCGAGTTCGCCGACCGGCGCGAGGACTACGTCGCGCTGGTCACCGGCCCGATGCTGCAGGCCTGCGCGCCGCACGCCCGCTGGGTCGACGTCTTCTGCGAGCCACACAGTGCCCACGCCTTCACCGCCGACGAGGCCCGCGAGGTGCTGCTGGCCGGGCGGGCAGCAGGCCTGCAGCTGCGGGTGCACGGCAACCAGCTCGGCCACGGGCCGGGCGTGCAGCTCGCCGTCGAGCTCGGCGCCGCCAGCGTGGACCACTGCACCTACCTCTCGGACGCCGACGTCGACGCGCTGGCCGGCTCCGCGGGAACGACCGTCGCGACGCTGCTGCCCGGGGTGGAGTTCTCCACCCGCTCGCCATGGCCGGACGGCCGACGGCTGCTCGACGCCGGGGTGAGCCTCGCGCTAGCGACCGACTGCAACCCTGGCACCTGCTACAGCTCCTCGGTGCCGTTCATGCTCGCCCTCGCCGTGCGCGAGATGGGCCTGACCCCGGCCGAGGCGCTGCACGCGGCCACCGCCGGCAGCGCGAAGTCCTTGCGGCGCAACGACATCGGACGGGTCGCCGTGGGCAGCCGGGCCGACCTCACCGTCCTGGAGGCGCCGTCCTACCTGCACCTGGTCTACCGCCCGGGGGTCCCGCTGGCCCGCGCCCTCGACCTGGGCTGAGGGCTCAGCCCCAGAGCCAGGCGGTGGTGTCCGGCGGCAGGGTCCCGTCGCCGGGCAGGTCGTCGCTGGCCAGCAGCACCTCGGTGCCGTCCGGCAGTGCGACCGGGTGCTCCCCGGTGTTGGCCAGCACCACGAGGTCGCCGTTGCCGAAGGCCACCACGTCCTCGGGCGCGTCGAGCCACCGGAGGTCGCCGCGGCCGAGGTGACGCTCCCGGCGCAGCCGCAGCGCCGCGCGATACAGCTCGTAGGTCGAGCCGGGCACGCCACGCTGCGCGTCCACGGCGTAGCGGGCCCAGTCCCGCGGCTGGGGCAGCCAGCTGCGCCCGGAGGCGGAGAAGCCGTATGCCGGGGTGCCCGCCTCCCAGGGGATGGGCACGCGGGCGCCGTCCCGGCCCTTCTCGGCGCCGGCGGTCCGGGCGAACGTCGGGTCCTGGCGGGCGCCGTCGGGCAGCGTGGTGTGCTCGGGCAGGCCGAGCTCCTCGCCCTGGTAGAGGTAGGCCGCGCCCGGCAGCGCCAGCATCAGCAGCGTCGCCGCGCGGGCCCGGCGCAGCCCGACCGGGCCGTCCGGCTGCGGGTCGTCGGCGCCGATGCCGGTGATCCGGCCGCCGCGGGCAGGGGTGCCGAGCCGGCTGGCGTGCCGCACGACGTCGTGGTTGGACAGCACCCACGTCGTCGGCGCCCCGACCGCGTCGTTGGCGCGCAGCGACTCCCCGATCACCTGCCGCAGGTCCGCCGCCCGCCACGGCGCCAGCAGGTAGGCGAAGTTGAACGCCTGGTGCATCTCGTCGGCGCGGACGTAACGGGCCACCCGGTCCAGGTCGGCCACCCACGCCTCCGCGACGAGGACCCGGTCGCCGTCATGCTCCTCCAGCAGCCGGCGCCAGGCCCGGTAGATCTCGTGCACGCCCTCCTGGTCGCGGGCGGGGTGCGGCCGGCCGTCGGCGTCGACGCCCTGCACCCGCAGCGGCCCGTGCCAGTCCGGCATCGCCGGGTCCTTGACCAGCCCCGAGGCGACGTCGACCCGGAAGCCGTCGACGCCGCGGTCCAGCCAGAACCGCAGCACGTCCTCGAAGTCCGCGCGCACCTCGGGGTGGTCCCAGTTGAGGTCGGGCTGCCGGCGGTCGAAGACGTGCAGGTACCACTGCCCCGGCCGGCCGTCGGCCTCGATGACGCGAGTCCAGGCCGCGCCCCCGAACGCGCTGGACCAGTTCGTCGGGGGCAGCTCGCCGCCGTGGCCGCGCCCGTCCCGGAAGACGTATCGCGCGCGCTCGGGGCTGCCGGGCGGGCTCGCCAGGGCCGCCGCGAACCAGGGGTGCTCGTCGCTGGTGTGGTTCGGGACCAGGTCGACGATGACCTTGAGGCCGAGCTCGTGCGCCCGCCTCAGCAGGGCGTCGGCATCGGCGAGCGACCCGAACAGGGGGTCGACGTCGCGGTGGTCGGAGATGTCGTAGCCGGCGTCGGCCTGCGGCGAGGGGTAGAACGGCGAGAGCCACACCGCGTCGACGCCGAGCTCCACGAGGTGGTCGAGCCGGGCGGTGATGCCGGGCAGGTCGCCCACCCCGTCGCCGTCGGCGTCGGCCCACGAGCGCGGGTAGACCTGGTAGATCACCGCGTCCCGGTGCCACGGACCCGATTCGGGGTCGGCTGCGTGGATGAGGCGTGCGTCGGTCGTCTGGGGCCCGGTCACGGTCACCCAGTCTGCCGCGCCGGTCCTACGCTGGCGCGATGAGCGAGAGCAGCACCCCACCCGAGCTCGTCGAGATCGCGCACGCCTGCTTCGACTTCGCCCGGCAGGGCGACGCAGCGCGCCTCGGGGCGTACGTCGACCGCGGCGTCCCCGTGGACCTGACCGACGGCAACGGCAACACGCTGCTGATGCTCGCGGCGTACCACGGGCAGATCGACGCGGTGACCGCGCTGCTCCAGCGCGGGGCCGACCCCGACCGGCTCAATGACCGGGGTCAGTCCCCCCTGGCGGGAGCCATCTTCAAGGGCGAGGACGAGGTGGTCGCTGCCGTGATGGCTGCGGGCGCGGACCCGGACGTCGGCGCCCCGACGGCCCGGGCCACAGCCCAGATGTTCGGCCGCACCGACCTGCTGCACGGATAGCGAGGCAGCCGGTCGTCGTGGCCTGGCGGGGTCGGCGCCCTCGTGGGGCGCCGACCCGGGAGGTCAGCCCTTGCGGGCCGGCTCCGCCTGACGGTCCGTGGACTCGTCAGAGCTCGTTGCGTCCTGGCCCTCGGCCTGGCCCTCGGCCGGGGCCGCGGCCGGCTTGGCCTCCGCCGGCTTGGCCTGCGGCGCGGTCTGGCGCTCGATGACCTGCGTGGCGTGCGGGTCGACCGCGACCTGCGGCTCGGGCTTGGCCGGAGCCGGAGCCGGAGCCGGAGCGGCGGCCGGTGCCTCGGTGACCTCCTCCAGCGCGGCGGGCAGGGAGACGCCGCCGAGGGTGGCCAGCATCTGGCGCACGTTGGTCAGCTGGGCGTTGATCGAGTCGCGGCGCTGCGTGGCGGCGGCCAGCTCACGCTCGGACTCGGAGCGGATGCGCTCGGCGCGCGACTTGGCCTCGCTGACGATGAGCTCGGCCTGGGCCTGCGCCTGCTCGAGCTGGCGCGTCGCCCGGCCCGAGGCCTCCTTGGCGGCGGCGTCCGACTCGCGGCGGGTCTGCTCGATCTGCTCCTGCATGGCGGCGAGGTCGCGCTCGGCCGCGGCGGAGCGCTCCTTGAACTCCTCGGCAGCCTTCTCGCGACGCTCGGCGCGGGTGGTCTCGAAGTCGGTGGCCGCCTTGGCGGACTTGGCGCGCTGCTGCTCGTACACCGCCTCGGCCTCCTCGCGGCGGGCGGTCGCGTCGCGGTCGGCCTCGTCCAGGATGTTCTCGGCCTTGCGCTTCGCCTCGGCCACGAGCTGGGCGGCCTGGGCCTCGGCGCCGCTGCGGGCCTCGGCGGCGTGGGCCTCGGCGTCGGCCTTGACCCGCTTGGCGGTGGCCTCGGCGTCCTTGCGCTGGGCGGCCGCGTCGGCGGTGGCCTCCGTGCGCATCTGGACGGCCTCCTGGTTGGCCAGGGTGAGGATCTCGCCGATCCGCTCACCAAGGTCGGCGAACGTCGGGGCCGAGGGCGCCTCCTGCTTGGCCTGGGCCCGGCCCTGCCACTTCTGGGCCTCGTCCGCGAACCGCTCGGCACGCTCTGCCTGACGGGTCGCGTCGGCGCGGGCGCTCTCGAGCGCTGCGGTCAGCGAGCGGAGGTGCTCCTCGACCTGCGAGGGCTCGTAGCCGCGGAGGACGGTGCGGAACTGCGTTGAGTCAGTCATGACCTTCTCTTTGTCATTCTTCGGGGGGAGGGACGGGGTCAGGCGGGGTCGTCGGGGTGGGAGGCGCGGTGCCGTCGACCGGCGAGCCGCTCGGCCAGCGTCAACGGCCGCGCCGTGGGTGCGGGTGCCGGCGCCTGGGCCGGTGCCGGGGTGGCCGCCACGGGGGCGGGCTCGGGGGGCGGCTGCGGGGCACGCACCACCGGGATGAGGGTCGGGATGGTCAGGTCGGACGGCTCCGGATCGGTCACCGGCCGGCTCGGGGAGCGGCGCACCAGGGCGGCGAGCAGCGCGGCGCCCGAGCTGTCGACGTCCTCGGCCGGGGTGTCGGCCGGGGTCAGGTTGCCGGGCGTGCTGGTGCCGGCCGTGGTGTGGAGGGCCGCGGTGCTGTCGGCCGCTGCGGGGGCGGCGTGGAGCGGCTCGCGGATGACCTGGGTGGGCTCGTGGACCGGCCGCTGCTCGTGGACCGGCCGCTGCTGCGGCGCGGGCTCGTCCTGCAGCGTCGCCCCGGCCGTCATCCACGGCGAGATCACCCGCACGGTGGGGTCGAGGCGCAGCGGTCGCGCCTGCGGCGCCTTGCTGTAGGCCGCCGCCTCACGCGGCGCCGGCTCCGCCTCGGGCGTCGCCTCGTCGGGACGGTCCTGCTCCGCGGCGACCGGTGCCTCCGGGGTCGCCTCGTCGACGACCGGGCCCGGACCCGACGGCGAGGTCGCCGCGTCGGCGATGTCGCGCGGCGGCTCGTCCGCCCGGACCTCGACGGCGTGCGACTCCTCGTCCTGGCTCGCGTGGTCCCGGACCTCGTCGGCAGCGTCCTCGCCGCCGCCGGCGGTGGTGGGCTCCTCCGAGGGAGCCGCGTCCCCGGCCGCGGTGATGGCCTCGAGGTCGGCGTCGGCTGTGGCGGCTTCGACGGGGCCGTCCTCGACCTGCGCGTCCTCGACCTGCGTGTCCTCGACCGGCTCGGTCCGGACGGGCCTGTCCTCGACCTGCGCGTCCTCGACAGGCTCGGTCTGGACGGGCGTGTCCTCGGCCGGCGCGTCCTCGGCCGGGGCCTCGACGTCCTGGGACTCGGGCAGTGCGGCGACGTCGTGCGGCTCGGCCGACTCGTCGGCGGCCCGCTCGGCAGGCTCCTCGGCAGCCTCGTCGACCGGGCCGTCATCTCCCGCCTCACGGGCCTCGTCGAGGTCCTCGGTGACCGCAGGCTGGTCGTCGACACGCTCGTCGGCCGGCTCGGCAGTCGTCGCGACC
>DASSPC010000223.1:0-8665 GCA_035699865.1 Oryzihumus sp.
AGATCCAGGCCAACGAGGTGCTCCGCATGCGCACCTGGCTCGAGGAGACGTTGGCCAAGCACACCGGCCGCAGCGTCGAGCAGATCGAGACCGACATCGAGCGCGACAAGATCCTCACCGCCGACATGGCCAAGGACTACGGCATCGTCGACGAGGTCCTCGCCAGCCGCAAGGCGTCGCTGCAGGCCTGAGCGACTCCCTCCGGGACTGTGTGACGGTCCCCGGTCCCACGCGGGTATGCCGTGGGGCCGGGGACCGTTCGCGTCCACCCCCTCGCTGGTGGCCGGGGGGCTGGACCGTGGGGTGGGCGCGCGGCCGGTGACCACCCGGCATACCGTGGCCAGGGTGAAGACCAGCTCTGTCCACCTTGTCCGCTGTTGGCGGACAAGCCGTGACGGACGGCCGACACCGGCGTCTAATGAGACGTGGACGGGACCTCGCGAGGTACCGTCATCCATCACCGCAAGCAGCACCAGACGTGGTATTCACCTGACAGGAAGGACCGCCCCGTGGCACGCATCGGAGACGGTGGCGATCTCTTGAAGTGCTCCTTCTGCGGCAAGAGCCAGAAGCAGGTCAAGAAGCTGATTGCGGGCCCCGGGGTCTACATCTGCGACGAGTGCATCGACCTGTGCAACGAGATCATCGAGGAGGAGCTGGCGGAGTCCTCCGAGCTGGGCCTGGACGAGCTGCCCAAGCCTCGGGAGATCTTCGAGTTCCTCGAGCAGTACGTCGTCGGCCAGGACGTGGCCAAGAAGGCCCTCGCCGTGGCGGTCTACAACCACTACAAGCGGATCCAGGCCGGTGAGAGCGCCAAGAAGGGCGACGACGCGGTCGACATCGCCAAGTCCAACATCCTGCTCATCGGGCCGACCGGCTGCGGCAAGACCTACCTGGCCCAGACGCTGGCGCGGATGCTCAACGTCCCGTTCGCCATCGCCGACGCCACGGCGCTGACCGAGGCCGGCTACGTCGGCGAGGACGTCGAGAACATCCTGCTCAAGCTCATCCAGGCCGCGGACTACGACGTCAAGAAGGCCGAGACGGGCATCATCTACATCGACGAGGTCGACAAGATCGCCCGCAAGAGCGAGAACCCCTCGATCACCCGGGACGTCTCCGGCGAGGGCGTGCAGCAGGCGCTGCTGAAGATCCTGGAGGGCACAACGGCCTCGGTGCCGCCGCAGGGCGGACGCAAGCACCCGCACCAGGAGTTCATCCAGATCGACACGACCAACGTGCTGTTCATCGTCGGCGGCGCCTTCGCCGGCCTGGAGAAGCTCATCGAGTCGCGGTCGGGCAAGAAGGGCCTGGGCTTCGGCTCCCAGCTGCACACCGCCAAGGACGCCGGCGAGAGCTACGGCGACGTGATGCCCGAGGACCTGATGAAGTTCGGGCTCATCCCCGAGTTCATCGGCCGTCTGCCGGTCATCACCACGGTCTCGCCGCTCGACCGTGACGCGCTCGTGCGGATCCTCACCGAGCCGCGCAATGCGCTGGTGAAGCAGTACCACCGCATGTTCGACATCGACAACGTCGAGCTGGAGTTCACCGACGACGCGATCGAGGCCGTCGCCGAGCAGGCGCTGCTGCGCGGCACCGGCGCCCGCGGGCTCCGCGCGATCATGGAGGAGGTGCTGCTGCCGGTGATGTTCGACGTGCCCAGCGACGACGACATCGCCCGTGTGGTGGTCACCCGCGAGGTCGTCCTGGACAACGTCAACCCGACGATCGTGCGCCGGGACGTTCCTGCGCAGCGGCCGAAGCGCGCGCCGCGCAAGGAGTCTGCCTGAGCCGTGGGCACGTGAGCGAAGACGAGGCCCGGGAAGCGTTCGCTTCCCGGGCCTCGTCGTTCCCCCCTGCTGTGGGGCCGGGCCTCAGCGCTTCTCGCAGGCGATGCCGTCCTTGTCGCGGTCGCTCGTGCGGTTCGCCGCGTAGAGCGCGTTGCTGACGGTGAAGTTCGTCACCGGCCTGCCGTGCCCGCTGACCCGGTCGTGGGCGCCCGTGCGGCCCACCCCGTGCGGGTAGCGCTGGTTCAGCTGTGTGCAGCTCTTGAACGTCGTGACCTTGCTGGCCTGGGTCAGTGTCACCTGCGAGGACGGCGCCGCCATCCCGGCGAAGACGACCAGCCCGGCCAGCACCATGTTCGCGATGTGGTTCATCTGTGGTTCCCCCTGCGGTGGAACGAGGTCCCATCCGTGGAGCCTCGCGCAGTTTCGACGTTACGCGGCGTCGTTCCTGACGTGACCGGACTTGACCAATTGCTTACCTGTCGGGGTCGGCGCTGGGACGACGTGGGGCAGCCCGCCACCACAGCCCGACCCCCGCGAGGCCCAGCAGCGCCAGGACCGTGAGCGTGGCCCGGCCCTGAGGGTGCGTCGCGGCCCCGGCCCGGGCCAGGACCCAGACGCCGGCGGTGAGCAGGCCCACCAGCGCAGCGCGGGTGGCCCACAGCCGCACGAGAGCGCGCGGCAGTCGCCCGGAGGACGGCAAGGTGGCCGCCAGCGCTCCCGCGCTGTGGCCGGCCAGCACCACCCACGCAGCGGGCAGCGCCCACCCGCTCGTCGGGTCGCTCACGCGGGCCGCCCAGAACCAGCCCAGGACGGCGAGCACCACCAGCGCGACGTGCGAGTCGGGTTCGGCCGCGGACGCGAGCGCCAGGACGACCACGCAGATCGTGACCGGCCCCGACCAGGAGGCGCCCGCGGCGTGCGCCACGGCGAGGAAGAGCACCGGAGCCAGCGCAACCATGAGGCGCAACAGGGCCTGCTGCCGGGTGAGGGCGCCGAGGTCGGTGAGGACCGCGCGCAGCGCCGGGGGCAGGGAGGCGTTCACCGCTGCGCCATCCGGGGTGCGGCCGCGCGACGCGTGACGTCGCGCAGCACCTGGTCGAGGCTGCCCGGCCCCTGCCAGGCGACCACGGGGACACCCACGGACTGCACCCGCTCGAGCTCGCGGCGACGCTCGAGCAGGCGCACCCGCCAGGCGATCCCCGCGAACGGCTCCTGCGGGTCGTCCCCGGTCAGGCCCTCGGGCAGGGTGTCGATGACGATGACCGTGAGGCCGCGGCGGGCCAGGGTGACGGCGTGGCTGAGCGCCACCGGCGACACCAGGGGCGAGAGCAGGACCACCACGGTGCCGGCGGAGACCCCGGTCAGGGCGTGGCGCGGGTCGTCCTCGAGCCGGGTGGCCACCTCGATCGAGGCCAGGGCGTCCAGCACCCGGCGCAGGTGGTGCTTGCCCGTGGCTGCTGGCACGGGGGTGGTGCCGGTCGAGCCGAGCACGCGCAGGCTGACCCGGTCGCCGCGGTGCAGGTAGTGCTCGGCCATGGCACCGGCCGCGCGGACCGTGGTGTCCAGGCTGCTTGCCGCACCGTCCAGCCCCTCGCTGGGGCCGAGGTCGTTGAGTGCGTCGACGATCAGCAGCACGTGGCTGTCCTGGTCGGCCCAGCTCGAGGTCACGTGCAGGCTGCCGGTGCGCAGCGACACCGGCCAGTGGATGCGGCGCAGCCGGTCGCCGAGCTGGAACGGGCGGATGCTGGCGAACTCGCTGCCGTCGCCGGGCCGGCCCGACCGGTTGAGCCCCACCAGGCCGTTGGGGTGGGGCATCGGCGCGGCGGTGTCGAACCGCGTGGGGACCGGCAGCGTGCTCAGCCCGACCGGCTCGACCTCGTGCGCGCCCCAGCGGAAGGCACCCCAGGCGCTGTGAGCCACGACCACGGCCGGGCCGACCGTCCGCCGGCCCCACCTGGTCGACCGCACGGCCAGGGTGAGCGGGAGGGCCCCGGGTGCCGGCGTCCCGGGCACCGCGACCGTCACCGTGCGGGTGGGCGGGTCCACCTGCTGGTAGTCGCCGGCGGCGAGCTTGGCGCTCGCCTGCTCCAGCCCGGGCACCGGCTGCACGAAGGCTGTCCAGCGCACGGCCTCGCCCTCGCGCACCGACTGCGGTGCCAGACGGGCGTCAACCTGCGGCGCCGCGCCGGGCCGGGACAATGCCGACCAGAGCGCGACGACCAGCAGCGGGGCGCCGAGCACGAGCAGGTCCGGCCGGCGCAGCCAGGTGGCGGCCAGGGCCAGGGCGGCGCCGCCGACGCAGGCGCGCACGTGGGCGCCGGTGGGGCGCCACGGCACGTGAGGCGGGGGAGTGGGCACGGTCAGCGGATCCGTTCCGCCTCGCGCGCCGCGGGTGTCGCCACCGTGTTCAGCACGCTGCCGACGACGCTCGTCCCGGAGGCGTTGCTCATCCACAGCTCCGGCTTGATGGTGACGCGGTGCGCGAGCACCGGCAGGGCGACGGCCTTGACGTCCTCCGGGGTGACGTAGTCCCGGCCGTGCACGACGGCATACGCGCGGGCGGTGAGCATCAGCGCGAGGGCGCCACGCGGGGAGGACCCGACCAGGACGTGCCGGTGCGTGCGCGTGGCGGAGGCGAGGGCGACGCAGTAGTCGTGGATGGTGTCGTCGACGGTGACGGTCTCGACGGCAGCCTGCATGCCGCGCAGCCCCTCGGCGTCGGTGACCGCGCGCAGCGTCTGCTCCTCGTGCCGGCGGCTGACCCGGCGGCGCAGCACCTGCGCCTCCTCCTCCGCGGTGGGGTAGCCGAAGCTGACCCGCATGAGGAACCGGTCGAGCTGGGCCTCCGGCAACGGGTAGGTGCCTTCGTACTCCACAGGGTTCGCCGTCGCGAGCACGTGGAACGGGGCCTCGAGCAGGAAGGTCTGGCCCTCGACCGTGACCTGCCGCTCCTGCATCGCCTCCAGCAGCGCGGCCTGCGTCTTGGGCGGGGTGCGGTTGATCTCGTCGGCGAGCAGCAGCCCGGTGAACAGCGGGCCCTGACGGAAGACGAAGTCGCCGGCGCGCTGGTCGAACACGAACGAGCCGGTCAGGTCCGCCGGCAGCAGGTCCGGGGTGAACTGCGCCCGCTTGAAGTCCAGCCCGAGCGTCTGGGCGAAGGAGCGCGCGGCCAGCGTCTTGCCCAGGCCCGGGTAGTCCTCGAGCAGGACGTGGCCCCCGGCCAGGACGGCGCTGAGGACCAGGGTGAGCGCGTCGCGCTTGCCGACGACGGCGGTCTCGACCTCGTCGAGGACCTGCGCCGCGAGGCGCGAGACGGTGGTCAGGTCGGGCGTGGTCACAGTGACTCGATTCGGGTCAGGATGGTGGACAGGTAGCGGGGGTCGGCGCTCGCGCGCGCCGGGGGCGGGGTGGTGACGAAGGCGAGCAGGTCCTCCCCGAGCAGCTGCCGGGCGGCCTGCGGGTGCTGGTGACGGTCGACGCCGTAGCGGGTGTCGAGCCGGTCGTCGACGAGCCCGACCAGCAGCGGGTGCAGGTCGCGGGTGAACGTCTCGGGGTGGTCGGTGTCCTGCAGCAGGTGCAGCAGCCGGCGCACGCGCACGTCGTCACCGCGCACCCGGTGGTACGGCTGGTAGCCGGCCTCCCACGAGACCATCTCGGCCTGCGACGCCAGGTCGGTCACCAGCCACGTCAGGGCCGCGACCGCCAGCAGGCCTGCGCCCAGCAGCACCGGGCGGGGGCGTGAGCCGATGAGCGCGGCGACGACGCAGAGCACCACCCAGAGCGCCACGGTGACGCCGATCCGCTTGACCCACAACCGGTTCACGGCATCCCCCCGGGGGCGGAGCTGACGACGTCCCGACGGCGGGACAGGTCCTCGTGCAGGGTCGTCAGCGCCGCCGTGGCGCGTGCCCGGGCGTCCTCGCCGAGGGCGTGCGCGGAGAAGCGGGCCTCGCGGAAGAGCGCCGCGAGGGTGGCGATCGCCCGCGGGTCCACGGCGTGCGCCTCGATCACCCGGGCCGTGAACTCGGCGGAGGTCTCGGCGGGGGAGCGGGGCAGGCCGGCGGCGCTCGCGGTCTCCTCCAGGGCGACCCAGCACGCGACGATCGCGTTGCGCGGGGAGCCGTGGGCCAGTCCGGCAAGCTGCGCCGAGGCGGTGGCGGTCAGGGCCTCCTGCACGTCGGGGACCGGCTCGAACCCGGGCACGGCGGGGAGCGAACGGCGCACCCGGTCACGGTCGCGCCACATCTGCCAGAGGGCCCAGAGCACCACCAGGGCCGCGATGACCACCACCGCGGTGAACACCAGCGCGAACCCCTCCCAGAACGAGCCGAGGTCGTGCGCGGCCCGAGCCGGTGCGGTGGTCGCTGTGGCGGTGGGGCTGGCCGTCGGTGTCGGCGTCGGGGTGGGTTGCCCCCGCGGCAGGTCCGCGGTGGGGGTGCTGAGGGCGGCGACCGACCCGGACGCGGACACCCAGGCCAGGAGGGCGAAGCCCAGCGCTGCGCCCCCGATGGCCACTCCCCGCGTGCGGTCCATGCGGCGCACGCTACATCGGGATCGCGGCAGTGGGCCCCACCCGTTGTCATTCCGCAACGCACCGAGGTGTGACACCTCCGCAGCGGTGCAAGGGTGAGGGCCATGACGACGGCGTGGACCCTGCACCGTGGCGACCCGGCTCCCGTCCAGCAGAGCCCCGTGACGTGTGGCTCGGCCGCGCTCACCGTGGCGCGCATGCTCGCCGACCCGGCCTTCGCCGCCTGGGTGCTCACCGGTGGCACCGGACCGGCGACCGGTGGGTTCGATGCCCCCGCGCTCGCCCGCTTCGCCGCGCAGGAACGCGCCACGATGGGCCGTACCAACAGCCCGGTGGCCGCCGGCGGTGCCCTGAACCTGCCCTGGCCGAGCTCCCTGGGCACGCCGCCCTGGGGCGCGCGGGCCGAGCTCCAGGAGCGCACGCACAGCCGGTATGCCGTGTCGCAGCTGAGGTGGGCCGGCGGCGGTGGCCGCCGCGCGGCATACCGGCGCCTGTGCTCGACGCTGACCTCGGCGCGGCCGGCGCTGCTCTACGTCGGCAACGCGTGGCTGCCCCGGCACATCACGCTGGTCCTGCCGCCGGAGGGCGACACGCGGCTCACCGTCTACGAGCCGGCGGGCGGCACGGTGCTGGCGCTGCCCGAGGGTGAGCTGGTCGGTGGCCGGCTTGGGCTCGGCGGCTGGGACGAGCCGTGGCTGCTGGTGGAGCCGGCCGGCTGAGATGTGCGACAGGCCCCGACCCGGGAGCGGGGCGGGGCCTGTCGGCAGGCGACGGTCAGTCCTTGACGACCGGCACCAGGGTCACGTCGCGCACCTCGAGCGCCTCGGCCTCGGCGAAGCCGATCTCGGCCGTGATCTTGCCGGCGGCGCGCAGGTCGTCGAGCCCGGCGCGCACCAGGTCGAGCTCGGCGGCCGGCCCGGCCAGCGTCATCGCGCTGACCTCGGCGCGCATGCCGACCTTGGCCTCGGACTTGGCCTTGCGCACGCCCGCGAGGGCAGCTCCGACGGCGCCCAGGACCGCCGGATCCGCTTGCGCCGCAGCGGTCTTGACGTCATCGGCCTCCGGCCACGCAGCGCGGTGGATCGAGCCGTCGTGCCACCACGACCAGACCTCCTCGGTGGCGTAGGGCAGGAACGGCGCGAGCAGGCGCAGCAGCACGTCGAGCGCGATGCGCAGCGCGGCGCGGGCCGAGGCGGCGGCCTCCTCGCCGCGGGCGCCGTAGGCCCGGTCCTTGACCAGCTCGAGGTAGTCGTCGCAGAACGTCCAGAAGAACGCCTCGGTGACCTCCAGCGCGCGGGTGTGGTCGTAGGCCTCGAAGCCACCGGTGGCCTTGTCGACCACGTCGGCCAGGCCGGCGAGCATCGCCGCGTCGAGCGGGTCGGTCACCGCCGCCGCGAGGTCGCCCTCGACGTCGCCGAAGGACAGGGCGAACTTGCTGGCGTTGAGCACCTTGATGGCCAGGCGCCGGCCGACCTTCATCTGGCCGGTGTCGTAGGCCGCGTCGGTGCCCAGCCGGGCCGAGGCCGCCCAGTAGCGCACCGCGTCGGCGCCGTGCTGGGTGACGATGCCCTCGGGGGTCTCGGCGTTGCCCTTGGACTTGGACATCTTCTTGCGGTCGGGGTCCAGGATCCAGCCACTGATGGCCGCGTGCCTCCACGGCAGCGAGTCGTGCTCGAGGTGGGCGCGCACGACCGTCGCGAACAGCCAGGTGCGGATGATGTCCTGGCCCTGCGGGCGCAGGTCCATCGGGAAGATCTTGGTGAACAGCTCGCGGTCACCGCGCCAGCCGGCCGCGATCTGCGGGGTGAGCGAGGAGATGGCCCAGGTGTCCATGACGTCCGGGTCGCCGGTGAAGCCGCCCGGCTGGTCGCGCTGGGACTCCTCGTAGCCCGACGGCACGTCCGCATAGGGATCGACCGGGAGCTGGTCCTCCGACGGGGTGATCGGGTGGTCGAAGTCGACCTCGCCGTGGGCGTCGATCGGGTACCACAGCGGGATGGCCACGCCGAAGAAGCGCTGCCGGCTGATCAGCCAGTCGCCGTTGAGGCCGCCCACCCAGTTCTCGTAGCGGGTGCGCATGAACGGCGGGTGGAACTCCAGCTCCCGGCCCCGGGCCAGCAGCTGCTCACGCAGGTCGGTGTCCCGGCCGCCGTTGCGGATGTACCACTGGCGGGAGGTGACGATCTCCAGCGGCTTGTCGCCCTTCTCGAAGAAGTTCGCCTTGCGCTGGGTGGCCGTCGGCTCGCCGTCGAGGTCGCCGCTCGCGCGCAGCGCGTCGACGATCGTCGTGCGCGCGGAGAAGGTCGTCTTGCCGGCGAGGTCGTCGAAGAGCTTCTTGCCC
>DASSPC010000224.1:0-10340 GCA_035699865.1 Oryzihumus sp.
GCTCGCCCGGCTCACCGCGCGGCACGGTCCGGCCGGTGACGGGGTCGACGACCTTGACCTCCAGGTGCGGCATGACCCGCCCGACCGTCTCGGTGCGCCGGGCCAGGTCGTCGTCCACCCGGGTCATCGTCGACACCGGCGCGGTCTCGGTCATGCCGTAGCAGATGGCCACCTCGGACATGTGCATCTCGGCGATGACCCGCTTCATCACCTCGACCGGGCACGGCGAGCCGGCCATGATCCCGGTGCGCAGCGTGGACAGGTCGTAGGAGGAGAAGTCGGCCAGGCCGAGCTCGGCGATGAACATCGTCGGCACGCCATAGAGCGACGTGCAGCGTTCTGCCTCAACGGCTTTCAGCGTTGCCGCCGGGTCGAAGGACGGCGCCGGGATGACCATGCAGGCACCGTGCGAGGTGGCCGCCAGGTTGCCCATCACCATGCCGAAGCAGTGGTAGAAGGGCACCGGGAGGCAGATCCGGTCGGCCTCGGTGTAGCCGACCAGCTCGCCGACGAAGAAGCCGTTGTTGAGGATGTTGTGGTGGCTGAGGGTGGCGCCCTTGGGGAAGCCGGTGGTGCCGCTCGTGTACTGGATGTTGATCGGGTCGTCAGCGCCCAGGCCGGCCAACCGCTCCGCGAGCGCCTCCGGCCCCACGGACGAGCCGGCGTCCACCAGGTCCTGCCACGAGCCCTCGCCGATGTAGACGACCTCGTCCAGCGCCGGGCAGTCCCCGCGGACCTCCTCGACCATGGCGCGGTAGTCGGAGGTCTTGTGCGCCACCGCGCTGACGAGCATCCGCATGCCGGACTGCTTGACGACGTAGGCCAGCTCGTGGCTGCGGTAGGCCGGGTTGACGTTGACCAGCACCGCGCCGACCTTGGCCGTGGCGTACTGCAACAGCGTCCACTCCGCGCAGTTCGGCGACCAGATGCCGACCCGGTCGCCGGCCTCGACGCCCCGCCCGAGCAGGCCCCGGGCGAGCTCGTCGACCGCGGCGTCCAGCTCGCGATAGGTCCAGCGCCGCCCGCTCGGGACGTCGACGAGCGCGTCGCGGTCCCCGTACCGCGCGACGGTGCGCGCGAGGTTGTCCCCGATGGTGTCGCCGAGCAGCGGTGTCTCGGAGGTGCCGGAGCTGTAGGACAGGGCCACGGGTGTCGTCACGGGCCCATCCTCATGGCGCCTCCGGGCGGCGGCAAGGGCAACGTGCCGGAGCCGATTACCGTATGCCGTGTGCCCGCCTCCCAGCCCCGCGCCGGCTTCCGCGCGCGCAGCCTGGCCGAGGACGTCCGCGGGCGCTCCGACGCCCAGCTGCGGACCCTGATCTCCCGGCGCCCCGACCTGGCCCGCCCTGCCCCGGCGGACCTGACCTCCCTGGCCGCCCGGGCCTCGACCCGGGCCTCGGTGCAGCGGGCGCTCGACGGCCTCGACCGCGGCGCGCTGCAGGTGCTCGAGGCGCTCGTGGTGGCCGGGGACCCGGTCGACACCGACCTGGCCGCCTCCCTGCTCGGCCTCGGCCCGCGGGTCCTGCTCCGGCACGTCGAGCCGCTGTGGGAGCGGGCCCTGGTCTGGCGGGGGGTCGACGGCTGGCACGTGGTCCGCACCGTCACCGACGTCATGGGCCCCTACCCCGCCGGGCTCGGCCCGTCGCTGGCCGACCAGCGCGGCGCGCTGCCCGAGGAGCTCGCCACCCCCGAGGGGCTGGCCCGCACCCTCGCCGAGGCTCCGCCGGACGCGCGGGCCGTGCTGGACCGGCTCGCCTGGGGTCCGCCCATCGGTGTGCTCAGTCCCTCCGGCCCGATGTCCTTCGCCGGAAGGTGGCTGCTGACCCACCACCTGCTGACCTCGCTGACGAGCGACCAGGTCTGCCTGCCCCGGGAGGTGGCCCTGCACCTGCGCGGCGGACGGCTGCACCGTGACCTCGCCCTCGAGCCGGCGCCCCTCACCACCACGACCCACACCGCCGCCTCGGTCGACGCCGCAGCGGGTGGCCAGGCCTCGGACCTGCTCGGGCTCGTCGACGAGCTCGCCGCCGACTGGGGCCCGCGCCCGCCGCGGGTGCTGCGTGCCGGCGGCCTGTCGGTGCGCGACCTGCGCCGGGTCGGCAGCACCCTCGACGTCGACCCCGACCGAGCGGCCTTCCTCGTGGAGGCGGCCTTCGCCGCGGGCCTGGTGGCCGACGACGGCGCCCTGGAACCGGTCTGGGCCCCGACGCCCGCCTACGACGAGTGGCAGCAGCGGCCCTCCGCCGAGCGCTGGGTCCAGCTCGCCACTGCCTGGCTGGCGACCGGCCGGGCGCCGCACCTGGTCGGTGGGCAGGCCCCCGGTGGGGGCACCGTCAACGCCCTGAGCTCGGACGTGCTCTGGCCGATGTGCCGCCAGCTGCGCTGGGACGTCCTGCGCGAGCTGGCCGCCCTGCCGGCCGGTGAGGCCCCCGACCGGGCCAGCCTCACCGCCCGGATCGGCTGGCGCCGGCCGCTGCGCACCCCCGCCAACGTGGACGCCGTGGTGGCCGCGGTCCTGCGCGAGGCGGAGTGGCTCGGGGTGACCGGGCGGGGTGCGCTCGGCGCGGCCGGCCGCGCCCTGGTCGCTGGGGACGCCGACGCCGCAGCCGCGGCCATGGCCGGGGACCTGCCGGCGCCGGTCGAGCACGTCCTGCTGCAGGCCGACCTGACCGCCGTCGCGCCCGGCCGGCTCGAGGGGCGGCTGGCGCAGTTCATGCGGATGGTCGCCGACGTGGAGTCCCGTGGCGGAGCCACTGTGCACCGGTTCTCCGCCGGCAGCGTGCGCCGGGCGCTGGATGCGGGGTGGACCAGCGCCCAGGTGCTGTCGATGCTCCAGGACTCCAGCACCACGCCGGTCCCGCAGCCGCTGGCCTACCTCGTCGGCGACGTGGCCCGCCGCCACGGCCAGACACGGGTGGGCTCGGCCTCCACCTATGTGCGCAGCGACGACGAGGCGGTGCTCGACACGATGGTCGCCGAGCGCGCCCTCGCACCACTGCAGCTGCGCCGGATCGCGCCGACCGTCCTGGTCTCTCCAGTCGACTCGGTCACGGTGCTGGAGATGTTGCGGGACAACGGGTTCGCCCCGGTCGCGGAGACGATGGACGGCGGCGTGGTGGTCCCGCCCACCTCCCACCACCGCACCCCGGCACGGCGCCTGCCGGCCACGCCCACGGCCGTGCAGCAGGTCGACGACGAGCTCGCCGAGGCGCTCGTCTCCGCGCTGCGGGCCGGCGAGGAGTCGGCGGACTTCGAGCGGGCACGTCAGGAGCAACAGCCGGGCGGCCGCGGCCCGCTGCCCTCCACCGACCCCACGGTGACGCTGGCACTGCTGCGCGAGGCCGCCGTCGAGCGCGACGGGGTGTGGATCGGCTACGCCGACGCCGAGGGCCGCGCCACGCGGATCCTGTTCTACCCCAGGCGCATCGAGGGCGGCCGCGCCTACGGCACCGTCGAGGGCTCCAACGTCGAGCGGGCCTTCTCCATCCACCGGGTCACCGGTGCCGCCTCCGCCTGAACCCCTGTGTGCGCAGGTTGAGGCAGCTCGGCAGCACTGATCCGGCGCGTCCAGCGGCACTGTCTTGCGCAAAGCGGGGTTTCAGGCCTGCGCGGCGCGCTCCCAGGCCTCGTCGAAGGTGACCTGCAGGCTCGCCGCCATGGCCTCGTGCTCGACCACCAGGTCCGTGGCTCCGCCCGCGAAGGTGAGGTGCACCAGCACGCTCCGCCGGTCGGCCAGGACCAGGCCCATCGCGGCGTGCTCGGTGCTGCGCACCTGCGCCCCGGCGTCGCGCAACGCGCCCAGGTGCTCGACCGGGCACTGGACCAGCAGGCGCACCAGCCCACCGTCCTCGTGCAGGCGGGCGACGCCGTCGGGGTCGGGCAGCAGCCAGCCCGCCTGCGCCGGGACGAGGATGCACAGCTCCGCCCGGGCCGAGTCGACCAGCTCGCGGCTGCGCACGGCGGCCAGGGCGGCCTCGCGCAGCACCTCCGCACGGACCGGGGCCTCCGCGTCGCCCTGGCCGCGCTCCCACGCCTGGCGCAGCGTCAGCGCGAGGTCCTGCGACCGGGTGCTGAGCTCGTCGAGCTCCTGGCGCTGCACTGCGATGAGCCGCTGGATGGCCGTGTCGGGGTCGGTGGCGCTGTAGCGGGTGACCCGGCCGGGGCGGTCGCGGGCCAGGCCACGCTGCACGAGGCGCGAGAGCACGTCGTAGATGCGCTGCCGGGGGATCCCGGCCTGGGTGGCCAGGTCGGTGGCCGCCCAGCTCTCCCGCAGCACCAACGCCAGGTAGGCCTTGGCCTCGTACGTGTTCAGGCCCAGCGCGACCATCCGGTGCAGGTGGAGGTGGAGGCTGGGGTCCGGCATGGCGCCCACCGTAATGCCCACGCGCCCGTCCCGGCGCCCGACCCGGCCGGGCAGGGAAGGTTCACCTTGCCTGCCGAATCCGGGGGCACGGCATACGAATCCGGAACCTTCACGGGAGGTGTGCCATGCACCTCCGTCAATACGTTTCCGCTCGCTGCCACCACCAACCGGTGGTGACAAACCCTCCTTGCATCACTTCCGCGAGAGGAACACCGATGTCGCTGTCTCTCAGATCAGGTCGGACCAGTGCGCTGGCCGGCCTGACCGGCCTCGCCCTCAGCATCGCCGCGGGCCTGGCCGCCTCCCCGGCCGTCGCCGCCCCGGGCGGGAACCCTTCCAACCCCTACTCCCCTGCTGCCGGCCACACCTACCGCCACGGCGTGACCCCCACCGTCGAGCAGCAGCAGAAGATGAACGACTGGGCCAAGCAGCACGCCGCGGGCCAGGCCACGACGGCGACCGGCCCGCAGACTCTCGCCTACGGCGGCGGGGTCGACGGCATCGGCGTCACCAGCGGCACACCCAAGGTCTACCTGGTCTTCTGGGGCACCCAGTGGGGCACCCAGGGCACGGACGGCAGCGGCAACCTGACGTTCTCCAGCGACACCGCCGGCGGTGCCCCCAAGCTGCAGAACATGTTCAAGGGCCTGGGCACCGGCGGCGAGGGCTGGTCCGGGGTCATGACGCAGTACTGCGACGGGTCGCTGGTCACCACCGGCTCCACCACCTGCCCCTCCGGCGCCCCGCACGTCGGCTACCCGACCGGCGGCAACCTCGCCGGGGTCTGGTACGACAACAGCGCCGCCGAGCCGAGCGCCGCGACCGGTGCCCAGCTGGGCACCGAGGCGGTCACGGCGGCCGGCCACTTCGGCAACACCTCCGCCGCGTCGAACCGCTATGCGCAGTACGTCATCCTGTCGGCCAAGGGCCTCAACCCGGACAACTACAAGACCGGTGGCTTCTGCGCCTGGCACGACTGGAACGGTGACGTGGGCGTCTCCTCCTCCTACGGCGACATCGCCTTCACCAACATGCCCTACGTCATGGACCAGGGCACCAGCTGCGGCCAGAACTTCGTCAACAGCTCGGGCACGCTCGACGGCTACACGATGGTCGAGGGCCACGAGTACGCCGAGACGATCACCGACCAGAACCCGGCCGGCGGCTGGACCAACCAGGTCACCGGCAGCAGCTACAACGGCCAGGAGAACGCCGACGAGTGCGCCTGGATCTCCAGCGGCCAGGGCGCCTCGGCCAACGTGACCATGGGCAACGGCTCGTACGCGATGCAGAGCACCTGGTCCAACGACACCAACCGCTGCGACATCACGCACACCACGGTCACCGGTGGTGGTGGCGGTGGCGGTGGCTGCACCGGCCAGCTCTTCGCCAACCCCGGCTTCGAGTCCGGCAACGTCTCGTGGAGCGCGTCCAGCGGCGTCATCGGCCAGAACGGGACCTCCGAGCCCGCCCGCACCGGCACCTGGGACGCGTGGATGGACGGCTACGGCAGCGCCCACACCGACACCGTCTCGCAGTCGGTGACGATCCCCTCGGGCTGCCACGCGACGCTCAGCTTCTACGTCCACATCGACACCGCTGAGACGACCACCACCACGGCGTACGACACCATGACGGTCAAGGCCGGCTCGACGACGCTGGGCACGCTGTCCAACCTCAACAAGAACACCGGCTACGCGCTGAAGTCCTACGACGTGTCGGCGTTCGCCGGCCAGACGGTGACGGTGACCTTCACCGGCACCGAGGACGCCTCGCTGCAGACGTCGTTCGTCCTCGACGACACGGCGGTCACCCTGTCCTGACACCAGGGCACCGGCAGGTATGCCGAGGGGCGGGCACCGGGGGGTGCCCGCCCCTTGCCGCGTGGTCACGCGCGCGTCAGGAGCGCCTCAGTCCGAGCCTGCGAGAGCCTTGACCACCCGCGACGGTGAGGGCCGGCCGAGCTGCGCGGCCATCCAGGTGCTCGTCGACACCAGGGCCTCGAGGTCGACCCCGGTCTCGATGCCGAGGCCGTCCAGGGCCCACACCAGGTCCTCGGTGGCGAGGTTGCCGGTGGCGCTCTTCGCGTAGGGGCAGCCGCCCAGGCCGCCGGTGGAGGCGTCGACCACGGTGACGCCGTGGCGCAGCGCGGCGATGGTGTTGGCCAGCGCCTGGCCGTAGGTGTCGTGGAAGTGCACGCCGATCCGGTCGGCGCCGATCCCCCTGGCGTCCAGCGCATCCAGCAGTCGCTGGACGTGGCCGGTGGTGCCCACCCCGATGGTGTCGCCCAGGCTGAGCTGGTCGCACCCGAGGTCCATCAGGCGCTGGGCCACGTCGACCACCTGGGCGATCGGCACCTCGCCCTCCCACGGGTCGCCGAAACACATCGACACGTAGGCGCGCACCCACGCCCCCTCGGCCCGGGCCCGCTCGACCACCGGGGCGAACATCGTGACCGACTCGGCCACCGTCCGGTTGAGGTTCTTGCGTGCGAACGTCTCCGTGGCGCTGCCGAAGATGGCGACCGCCTCGACGCCGAGGGCCAGCGCGCGGTCCAGGCCCCGCTCGTTGGGCACCAGCACCGGGCGCGTCCGGCCACGGCCGGCGTCGCCGAGCAGGGCGAGCAGCTCCTCGGCGTCGGCCAGCTGCGGCACCCACGTCGCCGGCACGAACGAGGTCGTCTCGACCGTGGTCAGTCCCGCGGCCAGCAGCCGCCGGACGAACTCGGCCTTGACCTCGACCGGCACCACGGCCTTCTCGTTCTGCAGCCCGTCGCGCGGGCCGACCTCGTAGATGGTGACCCGGCCGGGCAGGCCGTCCACCGCCTCCCGCTGCGGTCGTCGCACGAGCACCTCCGGTCCTGGGTCCACGGTTGGTAGGTTGAGCAGCCTAGGCCCGTGGGAGGGCCACCGTGAAAGGCACGAGGACTGATGAGCGACTCCACCACGCCCCGCGACGACGAGAACCCGTCGGAACCCACCGCACCGCTCTGGGCCGACCCGACCGCTCCCATGTCCCAGGAGCCGACCTCCGGCGCCGGGTCCGAGCCGGGCAGCGAGACCCCCGCCGACCAGCCGGCGGCCCCCGAGGGTCCCGCCGCCCCGGCGCCTCCCCCCGCGATGCCGCCGGCACCCCCGAGCCAGGGCGCGGCATACCCCTATGGCCAGCAGCCGGGTCAGGGCCAGTCGCCCTACGCGGCCCCGCAGCCGGGCCAGCCCTCCCCCTACCCGCCGCAGCCGGGACAGGCGCCGTACCCGCAGCAGGCCTACGGCCAGCAGCAGGCTCCTTATGGCCAGCAGCCGTACTGGGCCCAGCACGGCCAGCAGCCCCCGGGCACCCCGGGCTACTACCAGAACCCCGCCGCCTCCCCCAGCAACACCTCGGGGATCGTGCTGGTGATCATCTCGGCCCTGGCGACGCTGAGCACCTGCGTCATCGGCATCCCGAGCCTGGTCCTCGGGATCATGGCGCTCAACGCCAACGCCACCGACCCGGCCGGCTCGCGCAGGAAGTCCCGCACCGGCTGGATCGTCTTCGGCATCAACGTCGCCGTCGTCGTCCTGCTGGTGGCGGTCTTCATCACCATCGCCATCGTCGCCGGCCACAACAACAGCACCAACTTCAACGGCACCTACTGACCGCGATCCGGCGCGACGAGGGCACGGCGGCCACGACAGGATGGGCGCCGTGCCGCTCTTCCGCCGCCCCGCTCCATCCGGTGACGACCTCCCTGCGCTGACCGACCGTCAGCTGCACGCCCGTTACCGCTCGGTCAGCCTGTCCCTGGAGGACGGCGACGACCCGGCGGCACGGGCCACCCTCGCCGATGCGCTGGCCGCCGAGGTCCTGCGGCGTGACCCTGGCTCCGCCGAGTTCTGGTACGACCGCGGGATGCTCGCCAAGTGGCGTCGTGACTGGGCAGCCTCGCGCGAGCTCAACGCCACCGCGCTGGACCTGGTCCCTGACGGGCGTCGCGAGGGCGAGCCGGCGGCGTGGAACCTCGGCATCGCCGCGACCGCGCTGCACGACTGGGACACCGCCCACCGGGCCTGGACGGCGTTCGGCATCGCCCTGCCCGAACGCGCCCCCGGCGCCCCGGTGTCGTCGGACTTCGGGCCGGCCCCGGTGCGCCTCAACGCCGACCCCCGCTTCGTCGGGGAGCCCCGGCTCGAGGTGGACGGTCGCACCTGGGACGTCGAGGTGGTCTGGGGCAGGCGCCTGTGCCCGACGCGGATCCGCATCCTCAACGTGCCCACCCCGGAGTCCGGCCACCGCTTCGGCGACGTCGTGCTGCATGACGGCGACACCCTCGGCACGCGCATGTTCGGGGAGCACGAGCTGGGCGTCTTCAACGAGATCGCCCTGTGGGAGCGCTCCGGGCTCGCGACGGTCATCGTCACGGTCGACGCGCCGGACGGGGACGCGGTCGAGGCGCTCGCCGAGCTGTGCGACGCCGAGGGCGGGGCGGCCGAGGACTGGACCGCGAACATGCAGCGGCTGTGCCGCGCGTGCAGCGAGGGGTCGGCGCACGACGCGCACGACCACGCGCCTCAGGTGCCCGGCTGGCAGCCGGCGCGTTCCGTCGGGATGGCCGCCGACCCGGCCGACGTCGACCGTCTGCTCGACCGCTGGGCCGCGGGTGGCCCGGGACGGGACTACCGTGACGTGGAGGTCGCACTGGCCTGACGAGCCGGCCTGGACCCCTCGGGAAGCCCTGGCCTCGTGAGGGCGTTGACCTCGTGTCCGGCCCTGCGCCGGCCCCTTTACCCGTGAGCGAGGAGGACGCGTGCCCGACGGCCCCCTGATCGTCCAGAGCGACAAGACGCTGCTGCTCGAGGTCGAGCACCCGCGCGCCGAGGAGGCCCGCCGGGCGATCGCCCCGTTCGCCGAGCTCGAGCGCGCCCCGGAGCACGTCCACACCTACCGGCTGACGCCGCTGGGGCTGTGGAACGCCCGCGCCGCCGGCCACGACGCCGAGCAGGTGGTCAACGCGCTGATCACGCACAGCCGGTATGCCGTGCCGCACGCCCTGCTCGTGGACGTCGCCGACACGATGGACCGTTACGGCCGGCTGCGCCTGGAGAAGGACGGCGAGCGCCTCGTCCTGCACAGCACGGATCGCCCGGTGCTGGAGGAAGTGCTGCGGCACAAGAAGATCCAGCCCCTGCTCGGTGAGCGCCTCGACGACTCGACGGTGGCCGTGCACCCCTCCGAGCGAGGACACCTCAAGCAGCTGCTGCTCAAGGTGGGCTGGCCGGCCGAGGACCTCGCCGGCTACGTCGACGGGGAGGCCCACCCGATCGCCCTCGCCGAGGACGGCTGGGCGCTGCGGCCCTACCAGGAACAGGCGGTCAACGGCTTCTGGCACGGCGGATCCGGGGTCGTGGTGCTGCCGTGCGGCGCGGGCAAGACCCTCGTCGGCGCCGGCGCGATGGCGCAGGCCAAGGCCACGACGCTGATCCTGGTGACCAACACCGTCTCGGCCCGCCAGTGGCGCGACGAGCTCGTCCGGCGCACCAGCCTGACCGAGGACGAGATCGGTGAGTACTCCGGCGCCCGCAAGCAGATCCGCCCGGTCACCATCGCGACCTACCAGGTGCTGACGACCAGGCGGAAGGGCGTCTACCCGCACCTGGACCTGCTGGACGCCCGCGACTGGGGCCTCATCGTCTACGACGAGGTCCACCTGCTGCCGGCCCCGATCTTCCGGATGACCGCCGACCTGCAGGCTCGGCGCCGGCTCGGGCTCACCGCCACCCTCGTGCGCGAGGACGGTCGCGAGGCCGACGTGTTCAGCCTGATCGGACCCAAGCGCTTCGACGCACCGTGGAAGGACATCGAGGCGCAGGGCTACATCGCGCCTGCCGACTGCGTCGAGGTGCGGGTCACGCTCGGCGACAGCGAGCGCATGGCGTATGCCGTGGCCGAGCCAGAGGACCGCTACCGCCTGTCCTCGTGCAGCCCGACGAAGCTGCCG
>DASSPC010000225.1:0-6959 GCA_035699865.1 Oryzihumus sp.
GTCGGCGGCCATGAGCACCGGGTAGGTGAACAGCCCCACCGTCGTGCCCTCGGCGCCGTGCTTGCCGGACTTGTCCTTGAACTGCGTCATCCGGCTGGCCTCGCCGAAGCCGGTCATGCACGAGAGCACCCACGCCAGCTCCGCGTGCTCGTGCAGGTGGCTCTGCACGAAGACGGTCGAGCGGCCGGGGTCGACGCCGCCGGCGAGGTACTGCGCCGCGGTCCGGCGGGTGCGCTCGCGCAACCTGGCCGGGTCGACCTCGACGGTGATGGCGTGCAGGTCCACCACGCAGTAGAACGCGTCGTGGGAGTCCTGCAGCCGGACCCACTGCACCAGCGCCCCGAGGTAGTTGCCCAGGTGCAGCGAGTCGTGCGTGGGCTGCATCCCGGACAGGATGCGGGGCAGGCGCGAGGTGGGGGCGTCGGGCGCGGGCATGCGGGACATTGTGTCAGGTCAGGTGCAGTAGGCATCCCTGGGCCGGAGCCAGCACGGGCATCGGCAGGCCGACGTCGGTCAGGAGCGCTCCGCTGACCTCCAGGCCCCCGGAGGTGGCCGCCGACCACCATGCGGGAGCGGCGGCCTGGACCGTCGCCGGCTCACCGAGCTCGGTGCGCACCCGCACCCGGTATGCACGGTCGCGGTCCAGGCCGGGCAGCCGCACCAGCCCGGGGGTCGCCGCGGGCCCGGTCTCCAGGCTCAGCACCTGGAACACGGCCTCACCACGGTCGGGGGCCACCGTCCCCTGCACCACCAGGGAGTCGTCGGGCAGGTCCGCGCGCACCGGGTCGCCGCTGTGCAGCAGCGGCCGCAGCTCGCGGTACAGCCCGGCCCAGGCGGCGAGCGCCTGCCGCTCCTGCGCGTCGCAGGTGGTGATGTCCCACTCCAGGCCGGAGTGGCCCTGCAACGCCACCAGCGCCTGGAAGGACAGGTCCAGGTGCCGGTGGGTGGTGTGGGCGCGCGGCGGCCCGACGTGGCTGCCCATGCGCTCCGGCGGGACGAGCAGCCCGGTCCAGCGCTGGATGCGCGCCCGCTCCAGGGCGTCGTTGCAGTCGCTGGTCCAGACCCGGTCGGTGCGGGCCAGCACGCCGAGGTCGACCCGCGCGCCGCCGCTGGCGCAGGACTCGACCTCCAGCTGCGGGTGCCGGCGGCGCAGCTCGTCCAGGACGGCGTAGACCGCGGCGGTCTGGGCGTGCGTGGCCGGCCGGTCCGTCCGGTCCCCGTCGCGGCGCACCGACTCCAGCAGGTCGCGGTTGTGGTCCCACTTGAGGAAGTCGATGGCGTACTCCCCCACCAGGGCGCTGACCCGCTCGACGACGTGCTCAGCCGCGGCCGGGTTGGCCAGGTCGAGCACCTGCTGGTGCCGCCACTCCCGCGGGTGCCCGGCCCCCGGCCCGAGGACCCAGTCGGGGTGCTCGCGCACCAGGTCGGAGTCGAGGTTGACCATCTCCGGCTCGAACCACAGCCCGAACTCCATGCCCAGGCCGTGCACGTGCTCCACCAGCGGCCCCAGCCCCTCGGGCCACACCTGCGGCGAGACCCACCAGTCGCCGAGCCCGGCCCGGTCGTGCCGGCGGCCGCCGAACCAGCCGTCGTCGAGCACGAAGCGTTCGACCCCGACCTGCGCGGCGACGTCCGCCAGCTCGGTGAGGTGGGCCAGGTCGGTCTCGAAGTAGACCGCCTCCCAGGTGTTCAGCACCAGCGGGCGAGGGGTATGCCGGTAGCCCGGCTGCGCGCGCTGGCTGCGGTGCAGCCGGCGGCTGAGCCCGTCCAGGCCGTCGGTGCTGTGCACGAACACCACCTCGGGGGCGGTGTAGCCCTCCCCCGGCCCGAGGCGCACCTCACCGGGTTCGAGCAGCTCGCCGCCGCCGAGCACCGCCCGGTGCATGCCGGCGCCCTCGGGCAGCCGCTCGACGAGGTGCTCGTGGTTGCCGCTCCAGGCCACGTGCGTGGCCCACACCTCGCCGTGGCCGAAGCCGAATCCCGCCGTGCCGACGGCCAGGAGCAGGGTCGCGTCGTGGCCGGTCCGTCCGCGGCGCGAGGCCCGCAGATGAGTGCCGTCGCCCAGCACGGACCGCTGCGGCGAGCGCTCCCGGCACCAGCGGCCGGTCAGGTCGAGCACCTCGCCGGCCCGGGACGGCAGCGGCAGCAACGCGCGCAGCGCGGCGACGTCGAACGCCGCACCGACCGTGCTGGTGTTGGTCACCGCCCCGGACACCCGCAGCACTCCATGCACGTCGAGGCGCCAGGCCAGCGTGACCCGCAGGCCGGATACCGGGTCGTCACCGGTCACGACGAGCTCCCGGTCCGAGGGCTGGTCCACGCCCGCCACCCAGCGGGGCGCTGCCGCGCCCCCACCGCGGTGCCCGGCGAAGCCCGGCGTGCCGAGCCACCCGTCCGCCGGTGAGGGCAGGACGGTCAGCGGCCACGACTCGTCCAGCGCGCTGTGCGGGACCGGACCGGTCGCCAGCAGCGGCAGCTGGGCCACGGCGTCGTCGGGCAGCTCCGCGCCCCAGTGGAGGACACGCGGCATACCGGCGGTGCTGCTGTCCACGACCAACGCCGTGCCGGCTCCGCGCAGGACGTGCAGGTGGGGGTCCATCACCGCGTCACTCACCGCGCCGCCCTCGCGCTCGGGCCTGGTCGGGGGACGGCTGCGGTCGGTCCAGGGCACGCATGGGCGTCAGTGTGGCAGGCGGCGTCGACGGCCGAACGGATCCCCCGCACGCCGGTCGCCCCGGGAAGCGGACCCGGGCCATTGGTAGCATTAGTTCAAATATGTAAACTTTCGATGAAAGAATCTGTTGACTTTTGTTACCGGCACTTCCAAGATGACTCGGCATACAGCGCCAGATCGGCGCACACGCCGGAGCACCGGCGTCCGTCTCCTGCCTGAGGTGCCCATGAACTCCACGGATCGTCCGGGCCGAGGCCGTCGGCGCGCGGTCGCGCTGCTGCTGGCCCTGCCCCTCGTTGCCACCGCCGCCTGCTCGAGCTCCAGCTCCACGTCGAGCTCCGGGTCAGGGGGCGGCAGTACCGCCGCGGCGAGCAGCTGCAAGCCCAGCTCCGGCAAGGTCACGCTGCAGTTCTGGACCTGGGTGCCCGGCATGCAGCAGGTCGTCGACAAGTGGAACGCGGCCAACCCGAACATCCAGGTGCAGGTCAAGGAGACCCCGGCGGGCAACGCTGGCACCTACCAGAACATGTTCAACGCCCTGAAGGCCAACACCGCTCCGGACCTGGGCCAGGTGGAGTACGACTCGCTCGCCAGCTTCCGGCTGCAGAAGGGCCTGAAGGACATCAGCGGGTGCGCCGGCGTCAACGACGCCAAGGCGCAGTTCCCCGACTGGGCCTGGTCGCAGGTCCAGATGGGCGGCCCGGGCGTCTATGCCGTCCCCGAGGACATCGGCCCGATGGCGCTGTTCTACCGCAAGGACATCTTCGACAAGGCAGGCCTGAAGCCGCCGGCCACGTGGGATGAGTACGCCAGGGACGCGCAGGTCCTCAAGGCCAAGGGCGTCTACATCACGCACTTCCCCCAGCAGGACGCCAACTGGTTCGACGGCCTGCTGTGGCAGTCCGGCGCCAGGATCTTCGACACCTCCGGGAGCACGGTCAAGGTCTCCTTGGACGACAGCAGCTCGACCAAGGTGGCCGACTATTGGCAGAAGCTGATCGACGACAAGCTCGTGGCCACCAACCTGCAGGGCTTCTCCCCCGACCTGTACAAGGCCTGGGACACCGGCAAGGTCGCGACCTGGGTCTCGGCCGCGTGGGGCTACTCCACCATCCGCGACAACGCCAAGGACACGGCCGGCAAGTGGGCCGTGGCACCGATGCCGCAGTGGCAGGCCGGCGACAACGCGGCCGGCAACTGGGGCGGCTCCACGACCACGGTGTTCAGCCAGAGCCAGCACCCGGCGGAAGCGGCCAAGTTCGCCCTGTGGCTGAACACCAACCCCGACGCCCTCGCGCTCGAGAACGCCAAGGGCGGCCTCTACCCCGCGGCCAAGGCGGGGGCCGACCTCCCTGCGCTGACGCAGGGGGTGCCCTTCTACGGTGGCCAGAAGGTGTTCGAGGTCTTCAAGCAGGCGTCCTCGCAGGTCGACACCAAGTTCCAGTGGGGGCCGGTGATGACCGACACCAACCGGTTCCTCAGCGACGGGTTCACCAAGGCCCTCAACGGCCAGGGGACCCTGGGTGAGGCGCTGAAGTCGGCCCAGACGCAGACCGTGTCCTCCCTGAAGGCGCAAGGCATCTCGGTCGGATGACCTGACCGGCGCGGGGGCGCCGTGTCGTCCCCGCGCCGCTGGTCCCGTCCGCGACCGATGGAGCAACCATGAGCGCCACGAACACCGCCGCCCAGCCGCTGACGGCCGGGCCTGAACCGACCACGACGCGCCGCCGCCGACACCGCCGGACCTGGGTCGCCTTCGTCCTGCCCTTCACGGTGCCGTTCACCCTCTTCTACGTGGTGCCGATCGTCTACGCGATCTGGCAGAGCCTGTTCAAGACCCAGCGCACCGGCGGCATCTTCGGAGAGTCCCGCCAGGTCTTCGCCGGGCTCGAGCAGTACGCCAACGTCCTCGGCGACGACACGTTCCGCCAGGGCGTCCTGCGGGTGCTGGTCTTCGGCGTCGCGCAGGTCCCGGTGATGCTGCTGCTGGCCCTGCTCATCGCCCTGGTCCTCGACTCGGCGGTGGCCCGGCTGCGCCGCTTCTTCCGCATCGCGTTCTTCGTCCCCTACGGCATCCCGGGCGTCATCGCGGCGCTGATGTGGGCCTTCCTCTACAGCCCCCAGCTGTCGCCGATCGTCGACCTGCTGAACACGGTCGGCACCGCGCCGGACTTCCTCGGCCCGAACCTGATCCTGTGGTCGATCGCCAACGTGGTGACCTGGACCTACACCGGCTACAACATGCTCATCATCTTCTCGGCCCTGCAGGCTCTCCCCCAGGAGGTCTACGAGGCCGCCCGGGTCGACGGCGCCGGTGCGCTGCGCACGGCATGGAGCATCAAGATCCCGCTGGTGCGCCCGGCGCTGGTGCTGACGGCCGTCTTCTCGATCATCGGCACGCTCCAGCTGTTCACCGAACCCGTGGTGTTCCAGGCCATCTCGACCAACGTCACGAGTGGCTACACCCCCAACATGCAGGCCTACGCCGTGGCCGCCGCCAACAACTATCCGTTCTCCGCGGCCATGTCCGTGATGCTCGCGCTGGCCACCTTCGTCCTGTCCTTCGGCTTCCTGCGCCTGACCCAGAGGAGGGCCGCCGCATGAGCGCCCCCGCGATCGAACGCGACGCGCAGACCACCACCGTCACCAGCCGCGGGCGCGGCCCCCGGGAGGTCAGCCGCCTCAGCGTCGCCGTGGCGGTGGTGTTCCTCGTAGCCCTCGCCGTCTACTTCCTGCTGCCCGTCTACTGGCTGGCCGTCAACTCCACCAAGACCCAGGGCGACCTCGTCAGCAGCAACGGCTTCTGGTTCGCCCACTTCGCCCTCCTGGACAACCTCGAGCACCTGTTCACCCGGGACGGCGGCGTCTTCCTGCGGTGGGCGCTGAACTCCCTGCTGTATGCCGGGTTCGGCGCGGCAGTGGGCACGCTGCTGGCCACGATGGCCGGCTACGGCCTGGCGAAGTACACGTTCCGCGGCCGGGAGGCGCTCTTCTCGGTGATCCTCGGCGGTGTGCTCGTCCCTGCCACCGCGCTCGCCCTCCCGCTGTTCCTGCTGTTCGCCCGGGTCCACCAGACCAACACCTTCTGGTCGGTGTTCCTGCCCAGCATCGTGAGCCCGTTCGGGGTGTACCTGTCGCGGATCTTCGCCGCCGCCAGCGTGCCCGACGAGGTGGTGGAGGCAGCCCGCATCGACGGCGCCGGGGAGATGCGGATCTTCTTCACGATCGCCAGCCGGCTGATGGCCCCGGCGATGGTGACGATCTTCCTGTTCCAGTTCGTGGCGATCTGGAACAACTTCCTGCTCCCCCGCATCATGCTGTCCGACCAGCAGCTCTACCCGCTGACGTTCGGGCTCTACTCCTGGCAGACGCAGATCTCCCGCGACCCCGCCCTGCAGACGCTGGTCATCGTCGGCTCCCTGGTCTCGGTGGTGCCGTTGATCATCGTGTTCCTGTCGCTGCAGCGGTTCTGGCAGTCAGGCCTGTCCGCAGGGTCGATCAAGTGAGTGGTGAGGTGAGGACGACGACACCGACCGACTGGTCCGCTCTGCGCGGCGGGACGGCCCGCCTCGGCCTGGGCTGCGACTACAACCCCGAGCAGTGGCCGCGGGAGGTGTGGCGGGAGGACGTGCGACTGATGCGGGAGGCCGGCCTGACCTTCGTCACCCTCGGCGTGTTCTCCTGGTCCCTGCTCGAGCCGGAGCCGGGCCGTCACGACTTCGGCTGGCTCGATGAGGTGGTGGACCTCCTGGCCGGTGCCGGGATCCGCCTCGACATGGCAACAGCCACCGCCTCGCCGCCGCCCTGGCTCTCGGCCATGCACCCGGAGACCCTGCCTGTCGACCGCGAGGGCCGCCGCCTGTGGCCGGGGGGCCGCCAGGCCTGGTGCCCCAGCTCCACGGTGTTCCGTGACCGCGCCGTCGCCCTGACCACGGCCATGGCCGAGCGCTACGGGAGCCACGAGGCCCTCGCGCTCTGGCACGTCTCGAACGAGTACGGCTGCCACAACGTCCCGTGCTACTGCGACACGTGTGCTGGCGCCTTCCGGCAGTGGCTGGAGCAGCGCTACCGCGACGTCGCGACGCTCAACGACGCCTGGGGCACCGCGTTCTGGAGCCAGCGCTACGCCGGTTTCGAGCAGGTGCTCCCGCCGCGGCTGGCGCCGACGCCGAGCAACCCCACCCAGGTGCTCGACTACGCGCGGTTCAGCTCCGACGCCCTGCTCGAGCAGTTCCTCGCCGAGAAGCAGGTGCTGCGCGAGATCACCCCCGACGTGCCGGTGACC
>DASSPC010000226.1:0-4517 GCA_035699865.1 Oryzihumus sp.
CGTCGCGAAGTAGATCGAGCCGATGAGCGCGATCCCGGCCGCGGTGCCGAGGCGCTGCCCGGTCTGGAGCACCCCGCCAGCGGTGCCGGCCCGCCGCACCGGCACCTCGCTCAGGGTCAGCGTGACGTTGGGGGAGATGACCAGGCCGCTGCCGATGCCGGCCAGCAGCAGGGGCAGCGCCGTGGCCCAGCCCAGCCCGCTGTCCTGGCCGTGCCGGGCGACGACCAGGTCGGTCAGGGCGAGGCCGACGACGACGGTGGCGAGGCCGACGACGACGAGGGGCCGGCCGGCGCGGGTGACCAGGCGCCCGCCGACGGCCGCGGCCACGGCCGAGCCCGCGGCAAACGGCGTCACCGCCAGGCCCGCCTGCAACGGGGTGTAGTGCAGCCCGCCCTGGAAGAAGAGGGTGAGGACGAAGAAGATGCCGGTGAAGCCGGAGAAGTAGGCCATGGCCAGGCCCGAGCCGGTGCTGTAGCTGGCGAGCCGGAACAGGCTGAGGTCGACCAGGGGCGTGCGGCCGCGCGCGGCATACCGGCGTTCCCAGGCCACGAACGCGACCAGCAGCACGACGCCCACGGCGAACAGCGACCACTTCGTGCGGCCCTGCCACTGCTGCTGCTCGACGAGGGGCAGCAGCAGGGCGAGCACCGCGGCGCCGAGCACGCCGACGCCGACCGGGTCGAGGTCGCTGCGGCCCTGGCCGCGGGGCTCGTGCGTGGGGATGAGCCGCAGTGCCAGCACGATGGCGGCGATGCCGATCGGGATGTTGACGAAGAAGATCCACCGCCAGCCGGTGTCGACGCCGAGCAGCCGGATGATCAGGCCGCCCAGGATCGGACCGACCGCGGTGGACACGCCGATGACGGTGCCGAGCATGCCGAACGCGCGTCCGCGCTCGCGGCCGGGGGAGAAGAGCTCCTGGATCAGGCCGGACACCTGGGGGTTGAGGATGCCGCCGCCCACGCCCTGCACGAGGCGGGCGATCACCAGCAGCAGGGCCGTGGGAGCCAGCCCGGCCAGCAGGCTGCTCGCCGTGAACACGGCCACCCCCACGACGAACATCGTCCGTCGCCCCCGGGCGTCGCCGAGACGGCCGGAGGGGACGAGCACCAGCCCGAAGGTCAGCGCGTAGCCGGAGACCACCCACTGCAGGTCGCTCGGGCCGGCGCCGATGCCGGTGCGGATCGAAGGCAGTGCCACGTTGACGATGCTGATGTCGAGCAGCGTCATGAAGCCTGCGACGAGGCAGACGGCCAGGGCCTTCCAGCGGCGCGGGTCAGGGGTGTCCGTCACCTCGGGGGCAACCCCGCGCGGTGCGCGGTTCATTCCCCAGACGTCCACCCACCGGTATGCCGTGTGCCCGCCGTGCGGCGCCCGCACCCGCCGCCCGCCCCCGGTGGCACGCGCCGGTGTCCCCGTGACCCCGGGGGAGGGGGCCTCGTTGGGTGGCCATGAGACTGCCCCACCGGCGCAAGCAGGTCCCGCCCCCGCAGGGTGGGACCGACCGCGGGACCGAGCCCGCAACCGAGCCCGGGACCGAGCGCGAGACCTACCCCTACGACCCCGAGCACCCGGACCGTCCCTACGAGCAGGTGCAGCGCGACATCGGCACGAGCCTGCTGCTGGGCGCCGTGGTGCTCGTGGTGCTGGTGGGCCTGTTGGCCCTGGGGCTGGCCTGACGGCTGTGGCGCGACCGCGATCCCGTTCCGCCGTCGAGCATTTGGCGTGCCCGGGACGAAACGGGCATGCTGGGCGACGATGTCCGAGAACCAGCCTCAGACGCCCGACGCTCCCCGGCCCGAGGGCGACGCCTTCGACGCCGCGACGCTGCGCGGCCCCGTGACCTCTGACCGCGACGACGCTGCGGCGCGTATTGCCGAGCTGGTGCGACGCTCCAACGAGCGCAGCTCGACCGCCCCGGCGTCCACGGTGGATGCCGCCCCCGCGAGCTCCTCCGCGCCCGCCCGGACGCCGACCCCGGCTCCGGCGCCCGCGCCGAGTCCGGCTCCGGCGCCGGCCCCTGCTGCCGACGCGGCCGGTGAGGCCACGCAGGCGTGGCCCGCCCCGGCGGCCGACCCTGACGCGACCCAGGCCTGGCAGCCGGTGGCCGTGCACCGCCCCCAGGCTCCGCTCGACCCCGAGGCGACCCAGGCCATGGCCCCGGTCGTCGGCGCCGGTGGTGTCGCCGGCGGCGCGACTCAGGCGATGTCCCCTGTGGGGGCCGAGCCCACCCAGGGGGTCGGCTACGCCAGCAGCGGCGTGTCCGAGGTGACGCCCGTGGCGCCGCTGGACTACGACCCGACCGCGCAGGTCCCCATGCCGACTGCTGCCGGCGCCGCGCCCACCACGGCGTTCGAGCGTCCGGTGCCCACCCCGGCACCTGCCGGACCGACCGGGCCGCAGCGGCGCAGCCTGCCCGTGCCCAGCTGGGCGATCGTCGCCGGCCTGGTCGCGGTGATCGTCCTGATGGTGTGGGCGTTCGCCGGCGGCGGCGGGTCCGGTGCCAGCAAGGGCAACGCGGCCGCGGGCTCCTCGGCCGGCGCGGGCCAGGCGGCTCCGGCTGGCTTCCAGGTCCGCCTCAGCGACACCGTGACCGACTGCGCGGCGCACTCCCGGGGCAAGGTCAAGGAGACCTTCCGCCACGTGCCGTGCGTCAAGGTCACCCGCTCGGTCGGCACCGGCACCGTCAACGGCCGCAAGGTCCTCTTCGTCGTCTCGCGGATCGAGATGTCCTCCTCCGACGACGCGGCGCGGATCAAGGCCGTCCTCGACGGCGACGGCACCGGCAACGTCAACGACCTGCTGCGCGAGGGCAAGCGGTTCGCCGGTGGGCCGCGACGGATGCCGCCCTCGGGCTACGCCTCCGCCCAGGCCGACGAGATCGTGGGGGTCGCCGAGGCCGGCTACCTCGACGGGAGCTCGTCCGACAGCGACCCGGCGTTGCGGGACGCCGCCGCGAAGGTCGCCGAGTCCGTCGGCACCCACTGAGCCGGCCTGACGCGGCCCGGCCGCCGGAGTGACGCGCGGTCAGCCGCAGGCGGCAGCCCGCTGCAGCAGCAGGGTGCGCTCGCGCTCGTTGCGGGTGAGTGTCGCGGCGTGCTCGAGCTCGACCCGCGCCTCCGCGCGCCGGCCCAGCCGCACCAGCAGGTCGGCGCGGACCGCGGGCAGCAGGTGGTAGCGCCCCAGCGTCCCGGTGGCCGCGAGGGCGTCCACGATCTCCAGCGCCGGGGCGGGCCCGTGCGCCATCGACACCGCCACGGCACGGTTCAGCTCGACCACCGGTGAGGGCTGGACGGCGACGAGCACGGCATACAGGGCGGCGATCCTGCCCCAGTCGGTCTGCCCGGCGGTGCGGGCGCGGGCATGGCAGGCGGCGATGGCCGCCTGCAGCGTGTAGGGCCCGGGCATGCCGCCGGAGAGCGCCTCGGCCCGCTCCAGGCCGGCGAGGCCGCGGCGCACGAGCAGCTGGTCCCAGCGGCCGCGGTCCTGGTCGAGCAGGAGCACCGGGGTGCCGTCGGTGGCGGTGCGGGCCCGGGTGCGCGAGGCCTGCAGCTCCATCAGCGCGACGAGGCCGTGGACCTCGGGCTCACCCGGCATCAGCCCGGCGAGGACCCGCCCGAGGCGCATCGCCTCGGCGCACAGCTCGGGGCGCAGCCAGTCCTCACCGGCGGTGGCCGAGTAGCCCTCGTTGAAGACGAGGTAGACCACCCCGAGGACGGAGGCCAGCCGGGCCGGTCGCTCGTCCGCCGGGGGCACCTCGAAGCGCACGCTTTTCGCGGCAAGGGTGCGCTTGGCGCGCACCACCCGCTGGGCCATGGTGGGCTCGGGCACGAGGAAGGCGCGGGCGATCTCCTCGGTCGAGAGCCCGCACAGGACCTTCAACGCCAGGGCCACCCGTGCCTCGGTGGACAGCACCGGGTGGCAGGAGGTGAAGACGAGGCGCAGCAGGTCGTCCTCGATGTCGTCCTCGTCGAGCACCGCGGCGAGGGCCGGGTCCTCCCCGCTCGCGCGCCGCTCCTGGTCACGCCCGAGCTCGGCGTGCTTGCGGTCCCAGCGTTCCTGCCGGCGGAAGGTGTCGATCGCCCGGCGCTTGCCGACGGCCATCAGCCACGCGCCCGGGTTGCGCGGGACTCCCTCCGAGGGCCACTGCTCCAGGGCCGCGAGCAGGGCCTCCTGGGCGAGCTCCTCGGCCAGGCCGACGTCGCGGGTCAGGTGCGCCAGCCCCGCGACCAGGCGCGCGGACTCGATCCGCCAGACGGCCTCGACCGCCCGGTGCGTGCTCCCCGTCCCCGTCACAGAGCCATCCCACAAGCGCCGGCACCTTTGCGCAAGGACGGGCCGCGGGTGCGCACGGATAACGGGCCCGAAGCAACACCAGCCTGCGCACGGCGGGCCCGGCCCGAAATCCGGCGTCGAGGAATGGGCGGCGTGAAGGGGCGGCGTGGCGGGTCGCGGAGGTCGGGAGGAGGGGGGCATTGATGCGGGGGTGGGGGGCTTGGCCGCGGGGGTTGGCGGCA
>DASSPC010000227.1:0-2089 GCA_035699865.1 Oryzihumus sp.
GGCGCATGCGGAAACCCGCTGCGCCACTCTGGTCGATCTGAGACCCCGTAGAACCGGGGCTTGCGCTTCCCTCCGTACCGGCGACCCGTCGTGCAGGTCGTGGCCGCCAAGGGGCGGCGGTGCGGGCATTGGCCTTCACCGCGCGTCAAGCAACCGGTCTAGTGTGCCAGAGCCTCACCCATCCGACCAAATCGGTGGTATGCCGCCCGGCCGGCTCCCGGTGCACACCCAGGGAAGGCGGCGGCCAGGTCGGGGCCGGGGATGGGAGTCGCAGGCCGTCGAAGGAGCTTGCGAGCAGGCCAGGCCCCCCTCCCCGCCCGGCCCACGCCAGGCAACCACGCGGGCCTGCGGCATACCGGGGAAGCACAGCGGGGCCCGGACCGAAGTCCGGGCCCCGCTGGGTGGTGCTGGTGTCGCGTCAGATCACTTGAGGATCTTGGTGACGCGGCCCGCGCCGACGGTACGGCCGCCCTCGCGGATGGCGAAGCGCAGGCCCTCCTCCATGGCGATGGGCTGGATCAGGTCGACCTTCATCTCGGTGTTGTCACCGGGCATGACCATCTCGGTGCCCTCGGGCAGGTGGACAACGCCGGTCACGTCAGTCGTACGGAAGTAGAACTGCGGACGGTAGTTGTCGTAGAACGGCGTGTGACGGCCACCCTCGTCCTTGGACAGGATGTAGACGTTCGCCTCGAACTCGGTGTGCGGGGTGATCGAGCCCGGCTTGCAGATGACCTGGCCGCGCTCGACGTCCTCGCGCTTGGTGCCACGCAGGAGCAGACCGACGTTCTCACCCGCACGACCCTCGTCGAGCAGCTTGCGGAACATCTCGATGCCGGTGACCGTCGTCTTGGAGGAAGCCTCCTTGATGCCGACGATCTCGATCTCCTCGTTGACCTTGAGGATGCCGCGCTCGATACGACCGGTGACGACGGTGCCACGACCGGTGATCGTGAAGACGTCCTCGACGGGCATGAGGAACGGCTTGTCGACCTCGCGCTCCGGCTGGGGGATGGACTCGTCAACCGCGTCCATCAGCTCCATGAGCTTGTTGCCCCACTCGGCGTCGCCCTCGAGCGCCTTCAGCGCCGAGACACGCACGACCGGCAGGTCGTCGCCCGGGAACTCGTAGGACGACAGCAGCTCACGGACCTCCATCTCGACGAGCTCGAGGATCTCCTCGTCGTCGACCATGTCGGCCTTGTTGAGCGCCACCACGATGTAGGGGACGCCGACCTGGCGGGCCAGGAGGACGTGCTCCTTCGTCTGCGGCATCGGGCCGTCGGTGGCGGCGACCACGAGGATCGCGCCGTCCATCTGCGCCGCACCCGTGATCATGTTCTTGACGTAGTCAGCGTGACCGGGGCAGTCGACGTGAGCGTAGTGACGCTTCTCCGTCTGGTACTCGATGTGCGCGATCGAGATCGTGATACCGCGCTGCTTCTCCTCCGGCGCCTTGTCGATCTCGTCGAACGGCGTGAAGGGGTTCAGGTCCGGGTACTTGTCGTGCAGGACCTTCGAGATCGCTGCCGTCAGCGTCGTCTTGCCGTGGTCGATGTGACCGATGGTGCCGATGTTGACGTGCGGCTTGGTCCGCTCGAACTTCGCCTTCGCCACTGGGGTCCTCCTCAGGACTTGTTGTGTAACGCCGTACGGCCAAGCAGGACGTGGCGACGTCTGGGGTGGTGATGCGCGACGGGGAGTCTATCCCGCGTCACTCGCCTCGGGTCTTCTTGATGATCTCCTCCGCGACGTTCCGGGGAACCTCGGCGTAGGAGTCGAACTGCATCGTGTACATCGCACGACCCTGGGTCTTGGACCGCAGGTCGCCAACGTATCCGAACATCTCCGACAGCGGGACAAGGGCGCGGACGACCTTGGCACCGCTGATGTCCTCCATGGCCTGGATCTGGCCACGGCGGGAGTTGAGGTCGCCGATGACGTCGCCCATGTAGTCCTCGGGCGTACGCACCTCGACGGCCATCATCGGCTCGAGGAGCACGGGGTCGGCCTTGCGGACGGCCTCCTTCAGCACCATCGAACCGGCGATCTTGAACGCCATCTCCGAGGAGTCGACGTCGTGGTAGGC
>DASSPC010000228.1:0-3456 GCA_035699865.1 Oryzihumus sp.
CCCGCTACCGCGTGCTCGCTCGCCGACCGGCGGCGCGGTCCGGGCAGGGCGAGGTAGGCGAGGCGGACCACCTCGATCCGGTTGCGGGTGACCCGCTCGAGCACCGTGCCCGAGACGATGAGGTTGAGCGCGACGAGGAAGCACCCGACTGAGGCGATGAGGCTCGGGAACCGCGGCACCAGCCCGATCCGCAGGTACTCGGTGAGCACCGGCACCAGCAGCACCGCGGCCACGAGCACCCACGGCACGGCGAGCGCGGTGAAGGACAGCAGCGGCCGCCAGTCGCGGAACAGGCGCAGGTTGCGCCGCAGGATCCGCACCCCGTCGCGGATCGTGGACAGCTTGCTCTCCGAGCCCTCCGGACGCGCCGCGTAGGCCGTGCGGACCTCCGCGTAGCTCACCCCGGTGCTGGCGGCATGGGCGTTCAGCTCGGCCTCGATCTCGAAGCCGGTGGCCATGCTGGGGAAGGTCTTGACGAAGCGGGCGCTGAAGGCCCGGTAGCCGGAGAGGGTGTCGTCGATCCGCAGCAGGAACAGGCGCTGGAAGACCCACGTGAGCAGCCAGTTGCCAAACCGGTGCCCGGCCCGGTAGGCCTGCACGACCTCCGGCGGGGTCACCCGGGCTCCGACCACCATGTCCACGCCGTGGTCCAGCACCTGTGACACCAGCTGGGGAGCCGCCGCTGCCTCGTAGGTCGAGTCCCCGTCGACCATCACGTAGCAGTCGGCGTCGACGTCGGCGAAGAGGCGGCGCACGGCGTTGCCCTTGCCGGGGCGCGGCTCGTGGAGCACCTCGGCCCCGGCGTCGCGGGCGCGCTGGGCCGTGTCGTCCGTCGAGGCGTTGTCGACCACGACGACCAGACAACCCGGGAGTGCGTCCGCGAAGTCCCGGACGACCTGGGCGATCGTGGGGGCCTCGTTGTGGCACGGGATCACCACGGCGACCTGAGAGTTGTTCACCCTTTGACCCTAGCTGCCGGAGCCGGCGACGTGGCCGAGCCCGACCCATGTCGCGGGGCAGAGCCAGCGCGTCTGGGTCGAGCTCTGCACCGGGACGCACCCTGACCGCGTGATGGCGAGGCCGAGCTTGTCCCTGACCCGGCGCATGCCCGCCGGCTGGATGCCGCCATACCCCTCGATCACGAAGACGTGGGGGGCGACGGCCAGCTGCTCACGCTGCAGCCGCTCCAGGACCGGCGTGTCCCAGAACCAGGGGTGCACCACGTGCCGCTTGACGCCCGGGGGCAGGTAGGCCAGCAGGAAGCTGCTCGGCGCGCTGGACGCGTCCGAGATCACCACCGACCCGGCAGGGATGGCGCGCAGGGGCGCCTCCTCGACCTGGAACCGGGTCGTCTGGAAGGGCACGTGCCTGAACTGCCCGATGTCGGTGAACGGCACCATCGCCAGCGCGAGGGCGGCAGCGACGCCGGCCGTGACCACCGGCCTGCGCGTCAGGACGCCAAGGCACAGCACGAGCACCGGCCCGACCAGGAGCTCGGTCGTCACGGCATAGCGGGCGATGCAGAACTGGAAGAGCCAGGCCAGGGCGGAGGGCACGAAGAAGAGCATCACCATCACCGGCTCGGGCCGGAACCGCAGCGAGCGGGAGCGCGCCGCCCGCCCGAGCACGACCAGCAGCCCGAGTGCGCCGAGCGCGGCGAGGACCAGCCAGCGAGGGTCGCGCAGCGGGACGTCGAGCAGCCGCCGTGTCCCCTCGGCCATGTAGAGCGGGTACTGCAGCGCGTCCGCGAGCCCGTGGGGGCCGAAGCGGGCGTCACGCAGGTTCGTGTCCGGCCACAACGGGGAGTGGAAGATCCCGTTGTAGTACGGGAACATCGGGTTGCCGGTGAGCCGCCACAGGTCCCAGTACCACCAGCCCGCGGAGAGGGCCACGCCGCCGGCCACCCCGGCCACGTGGGCAGCGAGGGGCAGGAACCACCTCCGGCGTCGCCACGCGACGACGAGCACCGCCAGGAACAGCGCCGCGGTGTACGGCGCCATGGTGAGCTTCGCCCCCACCGCGACGCCCGAGAGGACACCGGCGAGGGCGAGCCGCCACACGGGGTGACTCCCCCGCAGTGACTGCAGCACCAGGAGCAGGGCCGCGAGCATGGGCAGGCTCACGATCACGTCGGCCAGGCTCATGCCGAGCTCGGTCCGGAACACCGCACCGGTCGCCGCGAGCAGCATGGCAGCCACCGACAGCAGCAGGCGACGCGAGCTGCCCAGGTGCTCGGGGAGGATGCGCAGCGTGATCCGCCGCACCAGTGGCAGGTTGAGGCCGGCCACCAGCGCGATCGCGAAGGTCGCCATCCGCGGGCTGAGCGCCTGGTCGAGGAGGTACCACGGCATCTCGGCGAGCGGGTTGACGTAGCGGTTGGTGAACGGCTCCGGGTCAACCTGCCCGATACCGCCGTGGAACACCAGCCACGGGTAGATGAAGTGGTAGTTGAGCAGGTCGAACGAGACGTCCATCCCCCGCCGCAGGCACCACAGCGCCCCGGCGACGATCGCGACGAGGTCGCACGCGAGTCCCGCGGCAGCCCACCCCCTCAGACGCCGCCAGCCGCGTCGACCAGCGGGGTCGACGGGGAGCTCGCCGTCACGGCGAACGTCGCTGGGATCGGTCGTCAACACACTGGCGAGCATAACTACCGTGCAGGGCCAGGCCGGTGAGCGACGCGAGCGCGGGGTCCCGGGGGCCCGCCGGCCACGCGGCATGCCGGGGTGCCACCTCACCGGCCCCGGCGAGTCGGTGGCCGGGCCCCCTGTCGCGTGGGCGAAGATGGCGTCCGGGAGAATCCGCCCCACCGCAACCGCCGCCGCACCCCCGAGGAGCACCACCGCGCATGGCCCGCCGTTCGTCGACCCCCTCTGGTGAGGAACAGGACTACCAGGAGCGCATCCTCGACATCGACGTCGAGGAGGAGATGCAGGGGGCGTTCCTCGAGTACGCCTACTCCGTCATCTACTCCCGGGCCCTGCCCGACACCCGCGACGGCCTCAAGCCGGTGCAGCGCCGCATCCTCTACGGCATGAGCGAGCTCGGGCTGCGCCCCGACCGCGGCCACGTCAAGTCCAGCCGCGTCGTCGGCGAGGTCATGGGCAAGTACCACCCGCACGGCGACGGCGCGATCTACGACGCCCTCGTGCGCATGGCCCAGCCGTTCACGATGCGCCTGCCGCTCGTCGACGGGCACGGCAACTTCGGCTCGCTCGACGACGGCCCGGCCGCCTCCCGCTACACCGAGGCGCGGCTGGCCCCCGCCGCGCTGCTGATGACCGGCAGCCTGGACGAGGAGACCGTCGACTTCGTCCCCAACTACGACGACCAGCTGCTCCAGCCGGAGGTCCTGCCGGCCGCGTTCCCCAACCTGCTCGTCAACGGCGCCAGCGGCATCGCCGTGGGCATGGCCACGAGCATGCCGCCGCACAACCTCGTCGAGGTCATCGGCGC